>CAOKAG010000004.1 GCA_948466395.1 uncultured Mycoplasmatota bacterium | reverse complement strand
TAATCTATCGTTGGTTTGTCGTTACTTTGTAACTTTTGTTTGACAAACCTACAAAGGAAAAGAACTTTACAAAAACTTCTTTTTGATTCTGTATTTAAAGTAATATATGGCTTTTAGTTTTCCTATTAAAAAGTATTAGAAAATACGAACGATTTTAATAGTGTGAATGCTTATTGTAATCGTGATTTTAGATTTTTAAAAGAACTTGCTTGGTTTATGATCAATATTTAGAGGATGTAAGTATTTGTGATAGGCAATCTATTTAATAAGAAGGATTAATTGCTAACTTTTGTCGAAATGCTTTTTCTCGTTTTTTTTATTTAGTATTCTTATTATGGTGATTGTATGGCACGGCTAGATAAGCTGTTTAATGAAATGATAGAAAAAGTAAAAGAGTGTTCATTATTGTTAGAAAAGAAAAGTCTAAATGTAGAAGAAAACATATATTATTATAGTGAAGAAAAGGATAAGTGACTTGACAAAAATCGCTATATTTTATTATAATTAAGTTTGTAAGAAGGTGGTATTTTGTATAGTGATAAGATTTCATTAACTGCTGATGATATTTTAGAAAAAGATTTTAAAGTTGATGCAAGAGGCTATCGTCCTCAAGAGGTAGACAAGTTTTTGGACCTTATTATTTCTGATTATACAGAATTTAATACCATTATTAAAAGACAGGATAAGGAACTTAAAACCTTAATGGAAGAAAATCGTAAGTTAAAACAAGAATACAATAAGCTTCATAGTCGTATGGAAGCCGCTGCGGACGAAGGAAGTGGCCGAAATCCTGTTAATAATGTTGATATATTAAGACGGATTAGTCAATTGGAAAAGATAGTTTTTGGTAAAGACGAATAAATCAAAGGGCAAATGCTGCATCGTTATTATGTAGAGGAAAGTCCATGCTCACACAATCTGTGATGATTGTAGTGTTCGTGCTTAGGGAAAAAATAACCTAAGGCAGGGAAACTTGACGGCGAAGAACATACCTTAAAGGGTATAAGTATTTGTAAAGTGCCAAAGAGACGAGCTAATTTGGAAACGAATTAGGTGGAACGTGGTAAACCCCGCGAGTGAGAAACCCAAATTTGGTAGGGGAGCTTCTAAGTCGGAATAAAGAACGATAAAGAGGACCTAAATTTATTTAGGTAGATAAATATTTGCCGCACCTTAAAGGTGTTACAGAACATGGCTTATTTTGGTTTATTTATTTTTTATAAAGGAGTGAAAAATCTTGAACGGTATTGGAAAGTTGTTCCGAGTTACCAGGGAGGAAGCTGGTGTCACAATAAGTGAAGCTAGTAAAGATTTGGATATAAAAGAGGTTATTTTACAAAATATTGAAGATGGCAACATCGGATGTTTTAAAGATATTTATGTTTTAAAGAATAATATTTATAATTATTCAAAATATTTGGGGATTGATTCAGATAAAGTCATTGATGAGTTTAATGAATACATGTTTGAATATACTTCTAAAATTCCTGTGAAAGAAATTGAAAAAAAGATACAGGATTCTGTGAAAAATGAGAAGAAAGAAATTGCTTCACCTTATACAAAGTCAAGTAAAAAACAGAAAAAAAATGTTTATATTTTACTTTACAGTATTGGAATCTTCATCTTTTTGGTAACACTTATTTGGAGTGTCAAACAAATCGTTATTCATAGAGAAGTTTCCCAGACGGTTCGTTATGTTAAGTAAGGAGAAAAAAATGAATTTACCAAATAAAATTACTTTATTTAGAATCGTTTTATCGATTTGTACTTTGGCTTTATTGTTGATTCCATGGTATCATTTTGGTTTGTCTTTTCCTACTTTTTCGGTTGCTGGAAAAGTGGTAATGGAAAGTAAATATTTCATTGCTGGTGTTTTGTTTGTTTTTGCTTCGCTTACAGATATTTTTGATGGGTATCTAGCTCGAAGTAAAAATATGGTAACTGATTTTGGTAAGGTTATGGATGCGATTGCAGATAAAATCTTAGTGAATGGAATTTTAATTTTATTAGCTCAGGATGGTTTTATCTCTGTTTTAATTCCGATTGTGATTATAACACGAGATACGATTGTTGATTCAATTAAGTGTGTTTGTGCTAGCCAAGGAAAAATAGTGGGAGCAAGTAAAATGGCAAAAGTAAAAACCATTTTAATGATGATAGGGGTTTCGTTCATGTTGTTTTATAACGTTCCTTTTGAATTGGTTCGTCTTCCTTTTGCAGATATTTTTATTTATTTAGCGTGTATTTTATCTATTGTTTCTGGTTGTGAGTATTATTATACGTCTAAAAATTTGTTGTTTAAGAAAAACAATTCAAACAATTCTTGAAAGAATTGTTTTTTTGTGTTAGTATAGCTTTTATTTAAGGGAGTTGTAGGTATGAGTGAGAAAATGAAAGAACACTATGATAACGTTATTCATTTTATTGATTCTTTAATGTCTTTGGATTGTTTAGGTTTGATAAAAGAAGGGATTGTAGAAGTTGAAAATGAGTGTCAAGAAATTTTAAATCAAATTGTGTTTTCTCAAGAAGATGCAGAAATAAAAAGGGCGAAAGAAACATTTGAATCATTTATTAAAATTTGTGATCTCATAAAGAAATCAGAAGAGGTTTCTTGTCAAAAAAAAGAGCTTTTAGAGTTGAAATCAAATTTTTTGAGCTATTTTTCTGAATTAAGTTTGAATAAAAAAAAGGAACCGTTAAGAAAATGGCCAGATGAACATTTTGACGCTAGAGCGATAAAAAACTTTTTTGATGAACGAATTATTGGCTTAGAAGAAGCTAAGAAAAAAATGATTTCGATTATTATAGCTAATAAAAAGAATTTAAATTCTCGTATTTCTTGTTTATTTATAGGACCCACTGGTTCTGGCAAAACTTATTTAGCAGAGGTGGCACAAGCGTGTTTAAATGTTCCTGTTGAAATTGTTGATGTTATGCAACTAACTGTTCCAGGGTATGAAGGACGTAATATTGAAGATATTCTTGTGAATTTGTTAAGAAAAACTCAAGGTGATCAAGAAAAGGCTGAGAATGGAATTATTTTTTTAAATGAAATTGATAAAAAAGGAAGTGAAAAAAATAGTGATATAAGTGGTCGAGGGGTTTTAAATGGCTTTTTAACTTTTTTTGATGGAATTCAATATCCAGTGACGTATAATAAAAAAAGATATACATTTAATACTTCAAGATTAACGATTTTTGCTGGAGGGTCGTTTTCATTTGTTTTAGAACAGATGAAAAAAAAGAGTATGGGCTTTGAAAATCCCTTGAAAACTTCTTGTTTTAACGAAGATCAATTACGAACTTTTTTAGAAAAATACGGAGAAATGCCTGCTGATCTTATTGCTCGATTTACTTCTATCGTGATTTTGCCTGAGCATACCAAAGAAAGTTTGAAAGCTATTTTAAGTCGTCCATTGATTAGCCCAATAACCGTAAAATGGGGTTTATTTTCAAAAGAAGGCGTGACGCTTTATTGTGAAGAGGATTGTTTAGAAGCAATAGCGTCAAAGGCAATTGAGTCAAAATCTGGAGTAAGAGCTTTAAATTCCATTGTTGAAGAAATTGTTCAAGAGGCTTATTGGGAGGTTTTAATGAATCCAAAGGTTTATAAGACCGTGATTTTGAACGAAGAAACGGTTTATGATTCTGAAGCTTGTCTTTTGGAGGATGGGAGTGGTACGATTAAAAGCTTAAGGGAATGGCGTCTTCCTCATGCAGAAATGAAATTAGAATTAAATAAGAAATAAACCATAATAATTGTAAAAAGTCAATGGTTTTTGTGATAATTTGTCATTGACTTTTCTTTTTTTTTCTTTTATAATTTTGAGTACAGTTAATCTTTTAGAACGAATGGTGATTTTTTGGAACATTATTTTACAAGTAACGAAAATATGAAAAGTGAGTTAAGAGAGATAAATTACACCTATCAGGATTGTTCTTTTGTTTTTACAAGTGATTGTGGCGTTTTTTCGAAAGATAAAATTGATTTTGGTAGTCGATTATTGGTGGAAACTTTATTACAAGAGGAGAATAAATTTAATAATCTTTTAGATGTGGGTTGTGGTTATGGATTTATGGGAATCGTTTTATCTAAATTTTTTAATCTAGAAACCCTGCTTATTGATGTTAACAAGCGAGCGGTGCATTTGACACAAATGAATCTAAAAAAGAATCAAGTAAAGGGGGTTGCTTGTGTTAGTGATGGGTATCAAAATGTGAGTGGTTTTTTTGATTTAATCGTAACCAATCCTCCTATTCGGGCGGGAAAAAAAGTGGTTTTAGCTATTTTAAATGAGGCGAAAAATCATTTGAGTGAGCAAGGGGTTTTATGGTTTGTGATTCGAAAAGATCAAGGGGCAAAAAGTGTTATCAAAGAGATGGAAAAAGAGTATCGCGTGACGATCCAAAAAAAAGAAAAAGGTTTTTATGTTATGAAAGCAAAAATCAGTTGACATTAAAAAATAACACTGTTAAAATTATAAATTGGTGACGTGTTAAATTTTTTAGGAAATTTGTTAGTTAAAAAAATATGTTAGATGGGGTGAAATCGTGGCTTTTAAATTAAAAAAATTCGGAGATTATTCTCAAAGAAGAAGCTTTTCAAAGTCAAAAAATACAATGGAACTTTCTGATTTATTGGAAGTTCAAAAAAAATCTTATAATTGGTTTTTAGAAGAAGGAATTAAGGAGACATTCGAAGAATTGTTTCCAGTTGAAAGTTTTACAGGAAATGTGACTATCGATTTTGGTGACTATTCTTTTGATACGCCTAGATATTCTATTAAAGAATCAAAAGAAAGAATGGTCAATTATGCTGCACCTTTAAAGGTACAAGCAAGAGTGTTTATTCATGAAACAGGCGAAGTAAAAGAACAAGAAATTTTCTTAGGCGATATGCCTTTAATGACGGATGCAGGGACATTCATTATCAATGGGGCAGAACGTGTAATCGTTTCTCAACTTGTTCGTTCACCAAGTATTTATTTTAAAAGAGAAATCGATAAAAATGGTCGTCGTATTATTAGTGGAGAAGTGATTCCTAATCGAGGAACATGGCTTGAGTATGAATTAGACGCAAGAGATGTTATGTATGTCAGAATCGATAGAACCAGAAAGGTTCCAGTTACGACCTTTTTAAGAGCACTCGGTTTGTCTAATGATGAAGATATTAAAAGTGTTTTTGGAGAAAACGATTATTTAGAAAATACTTTACTTAAGGATAGTACTAAAAATACAGATGAAGCACTTATTGAAATTTATGAAAAATTACGTCCTGGAGAACCAGCGACGCTTGATAGTGCTAAAAATCAATTGGTTACGAGATTTTTTGATCATTTCCGTTATGATTTAGCACGTGTGGGTAGATATAAATTTAATAAAAAATTAAATGTAGCCGATCGTCTTTTAAATACGACTTTGGCGATTGATATTAAAGATGGTAACGAAATTGTAGCTAAGAAAGGTGAAGTTGTTACTAAAGATGTCTTAGAAAAGATAAAACCAATTTTAAAAAATGGATTTGGGATGAAGAAAACCATTATTAATGAAGAATTGGATACTTATGATCAAATTCAAGAGATTTTGGTTTATGATAAGAATAACACTGAAAAAGTGATTAAAGTGATTGGTAATGATCCAACCATTGATATTAAAAGACTAACTATTTCAGATATTTATGCTTCTATTTCTTATTATTTAAATTTACATGATGGGATTGGAAATGTAGATGAAATCGATCATTTAGGAAATCGTCGTGTCCGTCAAGTTGGCGAACTTATTCAAAATCAATTTAAAGTAGGAATGTCTCGTATGGAGCGAGTTATTCGTGAACGTATGACCACTCAAGAAATTGATGCGGTGACGCCGAAATCATTAATTAATATTCGTCCTGTAACCGCGGTTTTGAAAGAATTCTTTGGTTCTTCACAATTGTCTAAATTCATGGATCAAATTAATCCTATCGCTGAGTTGACTGATAAACGTCGTTTGTCAAGTCTAGGTCCTGGTGGGTTGTCAAGAGATCGTGCGGGAATGGATGTTCGAGATGTTAATGCTTCTCACTATGGAAGAATTTGTCCAATTGAATCTCCAGAAGGTCAAAATATCGGTCTTATTACTTCATTAGCTGGTTACGCTAAAATTAACGAATATGGATTTATTACAACACCTTATCGTAAAGTTGTTGAAGGTGTGGTCCAAATGGATGAGATTGTTTATATGACAGCGGATGAAGAAGCCGATTATTATATTTCTCAAGCAACGGTTAAACTGGATGAGCATAATCGAATTGAAGACGATGAAGTTTTGGTTCGTATTAATGGCGATAACGTTATGTGTAAACGTGAACAAGTTAATTTTGTGGATGTGGCGCCAAGTCAATTAGTTGCCATTACAACAAGTTGTATTCCTTTCCTTGATTACGATGATGCGAATCGTACATTGATGGGTGCGAACATGCAACGTCAAGCTGTACCTCTTTTAACTTGTGATTCTCCAATTGTTGGAACAGGTGTTGAACATGTTGCAGCTAAATATTCTGGAAGTACTGTTGTTTCTAAAACGGATGGTGTTGTTGACTACGCGGATGCTTTAAAAATTGTTATTAAAAGTCCAAAAGGAAAAGAAACGTATTACTTAGCTAATTTTGAACGAACCAATGCTTCAAGTAGTTTAAATCATCGTCCTTTAGTTAAAGCAGGGGATCAAGTTCATTTAGGTCAAGTTATTGCAGATGGACCAAGTACTCAAAATGGCGAGCTTGCATTAGGTAAAAATATGACGGTTGCGTTCATGACCTATAATGGTTATAACTATGAAGATGCGGTTATCTTAAATGAAAATTTGGTTAAAAATGACGTTTATACTTCTTTACATATTGAGAGATATGAAATTGAATGTCGTGATACAAAATTAGGGCCAGAAGAAATTACGAGAGATATTCCAAATGTAGGTGAAGAAGCAAGAAGAAATTTAAATGCAGAAGGTATTGTTCGTATTGGAACTGAAGTTAAAGAAGGCGACATTTTAGTTGGTAAAGTGACGCCAAAAGGAGTTCAAGAATTAACGAGTGAGGAAAAATTATTACATGCTATTTTCGGTGAAAAAACACGTGAAGTGCGTGATACGTCTTTAAAAGTAGAACATGGTGCCGATGGAATCGTTCATGATGTTAAAGTTTATACAAAAGAAAATAGTGACGATATGCCAGCTGGTGTTTTCAAGATTATTCGTGTTTATATTATTCAAAAACGTAAAATTCAAGTTGGAGATAAAATGAGTGGTCGTCATGGAAATAAAGGTGTTATTAGTTTGGTGTTACCAGAAGAGGATATGCCTTATTTACCAGATGGAACGCCTGTTGATATTATGTTAAATCCATTAGGTGTTCCAAGTCGTATGAATATTGGACAAATTTTAGAAGTTCATTTAGGTATGGCAGGAAAACAACTCGGTGTTAAATACGCAACGCCAGTCTTTGATGGCGCTACTCTTGATGACATTCATGAAGAGATGCGTGAAGCGGGGATGAGCGAAGATGGTAAAGTTGAACTGATTAATGGTAAAACTGGAG
Source organism: uncultured Mycoplasmatota bacterium (assembly GCA_948466395.1). GTDB lineage: Bacteria > Bacillota_I > Bacilli_A > RF39 > UBA660 > MGBC108787. The sequence continues at coordinate 48,249 of CAOKAG010000004.1, read as the reverse complement.
AACCATTTGAACATAAAATTAATGTAGGGGTTATGTACATGGTTAAACTTCATCACATGGTTGATGACAAGTTGCATGCTCGTGCTACAGGACCTTATAGTTTAGTTACTCAACAACCTTTAGGTGGTAAAGCCCAATTTGGTGGACAACGTTTTGGAGAAATGGAAGTTTGGGCACTTTATGCTTATGGTGCCGCTCATGTTCTACAAGAAATTTTAACTATTAAGTCTGATGATGTGGTAGGACGTGTTAAAGTTTATGAATCTTTGGTTAAAGGTAAAACGGTGAATCAAGCGGGTGTACCAGAATCGTTCCGAGTATTGATTAAAGAATTCCAAGCTTTAGGTTTAAATATTCAAATTTTAGATAATGAAAATCATTTATTAGATTTAAAAGATATTGAGGAAGAAGAAGAGAAGGAAGATACCATTCGGATTGATGAAATTGATATGAATCCACCGAGTGAGCCAGAAGAACCTATAGAAGAGACGACTCAAGATGAAGAAGAACTTTTAGATGAAGAAGATGAATTTGAAGAGGATGATTTAGATCATTTAGAATTTCCAGGAGATTTGGAAAGTGATTTAGAAGAGGGGGATGACCTATGATCGCAGTCAATAATTTTAGAGGTATTAAAATAGGGATTGCTTCTCCAGAAAAAATTCGTGAATGGTCTTATGGGGAGATTAAAAAACCAGAGACTATTAATTATCGTACCTTAAAACCAGAAAGAGATGGTCTTTTCTGTGAGAAGATTTTTGGTCCTACGAAGGATTATGAATGTAGTTGTGGGAAATATAAACGATTAAGATATAAAAATGTCGTTTGTGATCGTTGTGGCGTTGAAGTTACAAAATCAAAAGTGCGTCGTGAACGTATGGGACATATTGAACTTGCAAGCCCTTGTAGTCATATTTGGTTCTTTAAGGGCGTTCCTTCAAAAATGGGTTTAGTTTTAGATATGTCTCCAAGAGATTTAGAAGAAGTTTTATATTTTGTGAGCTATGTGGTCATTGATCCAGGAAATGCTCCTTTAGGAAAAAAACAAACTTTATCGGATAAAGAATACCGTGCTTATTATGAAAAGTATGGCTCTTCTTTCCGTGTTGGTATGGGTGCTGAAGCCATACAAGAACTTCTAAGAGAAGTCGATATTGATAAAGAAGTGGATGAGCTTAGAAAAGAACTGGAAACCGCGACAGGTCAAAAGAGAATTCGTTTGGTTAAACGTCTTGATTGTATGGTATCCTTCCAAGAATCAAATAATAAACCTGAATGGATGGTTTTAAATGTGTTGCCTGTTATACCACCAGAACTTAGACCAATGATTCAATTAGATGGTGGAAGATTTGCAACGAGTGATTTAAATGATTTGTACCGAAGAATTATTAATCGTAATAATCGTTTGAAGAAACTTTTAGAACTTGGAGCGCCAACCATTATTGTTCAAAATGAAAAAAGAATGCTTCAAGAAGCGGTGGATAGTTTATTTGATAACGGACGTCGTGGAAGAAGCGTTACAGCAGCTGGAAATCGACCACTAAAAAGTTTATCAAGTATGTTAAAAGGTAAACAAGGTCGTTTCCGTCAAAATCTACTTGGTAAACGTGTGGATTATTCTGGACGTAGTGTTATCGTTGTTGGACCAAATCTTAAAATGTATCAATGTGGTATTCCAAAAGAAATGGCCTTAGAGTTATTTAAGCCTCATGTAATCCATGGTCTTGTAGAAAGAGGACTTGCTCATAATATTAAAGGCGCTAAAAAGTTAATTGAGGCTAGAGATGACAGTGTTTGGGATGTTGTTGAAGATGTGATTACAGAACATCCAGTTATGTTAAACCGTGCGCCAACGCTTCATAGATTAGGGATTCAAGCATTTGAACCTAAACTGGTTGGTGGAAAAGCCATTCGTTTGCATCCTCTTGTTTGTGCAGCGTTTAATGCTGACTTTGATGGAGACCAAATGGCTGTACACGTTCCATTATCGGAAGAAGCTAAGGCTGAAGCTCGTATTTTAATGTTAGGTGCCAATAATATCTTAAATCCGAAAGATGGTAAACCGATTGTTACCCCTTCTCAAGATATGGTGCTTGGAAATTGCTATTTAACAATGGAAAAAGCTGAGGAAGAGAATGAAGGAAAAGCTTATAAAGATCCAAATGAAGTGTTAATGGCTTATGAACGAAAAGAAATTACTCTTCATACTAGAATTGTTTTGCCTGTTCGTTCATTTAAACATAAATTGTTTACAGATGAACAAAAAGATAAATATTTAATTACGACTTGTGGAAAAATTATTTTTAATGAAATTTTACCTGATACTTTCCCATTTATTAATGAACCAACAAAAGATAATATTGAAGGGATTACCCCAAATAAATATTTCTTAAGTATGGGAAGCAATATTAAAGAAGAGATTAAAAATCGTGAGTTGGTTAAACCTTTTATTAAGAGTAATTTAGAAAAAATTATTGCTCAAGTGTTTAAGAGATATAAGACCACAGAAACGTCAATTATGCTTGATCGTTTAAAGGATTTAGGTTTTAAATATTCAACGATTGCTGGTATTACTGTATCTGCAGCGGATATTATGATTAGTAAGACTAAAGATGATGTGATTCAAGAAGGAAATCAAATCGTTGAGAAAATTAATAAACAATTTAAACGTGGTTTAATTACAGAAGAAGAACGTTATAATAACGTTATTGAGACATGGACGGTTCAACAAGATAAAATTAAAGAAGAACTTCAAGCTATGTCCAAAGACGATTTTGATAATCCATTATTCATGATGATGAATAGTAAGGCTCGTGGATCGATTTCTAACTTCGTTCAACTTGCTGGTATGCGTGGATTGATGGCTAAACCAGATGGTTCGACGGTTGAAATTCCAATTACTTCAAACTTTATCGAAGGACTGAATGTATCCGAATTCTTCTTATCGAGTCATGGATCACGTAAAGGAAGTGCTGATACAGCGTTACGTACTGCCGATTCGGGATATTTAACGAGACGACTTGTTGATGTTGTTCAAGACATTATTGTCAGAGAATTTGATTGTGGTTCGATTAATGGTGTTGAAGTTTATGATTTAATTAATGATAAAGATGGTTCGGTTATTGAACCACTTTCAGAGAGAATTTTAGGAAGGTATTCTGCCCAAAAAATTATTCATCCTGAAACAAAAGATGTTATTTTGGAAAAAGGAGAAATGATTACCGAGAATATTGTTTCTAAAATTGAAAAAGCGGGCATTAAACGTGTTGAGATTCGAAGTATTTTAACTTGTAAATGTGAAAACGGTGTGTGTCAAAAATGTTATGGACGTAACTTGGCAACTGGAAATTTAGTTGAGACTGGAGAAGCTGTGGGTATTATGGCTGCTCAATCTATTGGTGAACCTGGTACCCAACTTACCATGCGTACTTTCCACTCTGGTGGTGTTGCTCATGGTGGAGATGCCGATATTACACAAGGTCTTCCAAGGGTAGAAGAATTATTTGAAGCTAGAAATCCAAAAGGAAAAGCTACTATTGCCGAAATTAATGGTAAAATTGAAACAATTGAAGATCAAAATGGAAAATATAAAATTGTTATTGCCAATGATGTTGAAGTAAGGGATCATATTACCAATTATAATATGAAAGTTCGTGTTAACGTTGGGGATGTTGTTCATGCGGGAGATAAATTAACAGAAGGAGCAATCAGTCCTAAGGAATTGCTTGCTGTGACGGATCCTATTACGGCTCAAGAATATATTTTGAAAGAAATTCAATTGGTTTATAAATTACAAGGTGTGGATATTTCAGATAAACATATTGAAATTATTGTTTCGCGAATGATTAATAAAGTTCGTATTATTGATTCTGGAGATACAGAATTTGTAGAAGGTTTAACTTTATCTATGAGAGAATTTACGAATGGAAATAAGCCAGTCATTTTAAGAGGTGGTGTTCCAGCTAAGGGTAGACCGATTATGTTAGGTATTACTAAATCAAGTTTGGAAACCGATTCCTTCTTATCTGCCGCTTCATTCCAAGAAACGACTCGAGTTTTAACGGATGCAGCGATTAAAGGTAAAGTGGATCAACTTCGTGGTCTTAAAGAAAATGTTATTATTGGTAAACTTATTCCAGCTGGAACAGGTGCTAAACAATATAGTGACATTGAAATTCTTCTTCAAAAAGAATTTATGGAAGATGAACCGAGTGAATTCTTAGAAGAAAAATTAATGGATGATAGTGAAGCCTTATTAGGAGAAGAACTTATAGAACTAGAAGAAAATTAATTCTTCTTTTTTTTTGACACTTTACATCAAAAAAAAGAAAATAAAAAAATGTTAGGTTTTATCTTGCCATATTTAAAAAAAAAGGGTATTATTAATAATAGAAAGAGAGTGTTTTTTATATGACGGAAATAGACAAGATATTAGCGTTACCCCCTGAAGAATGGGAAAATTTTTTTAAAGGATTATCCATTGAGGAAACAAAATCTTTAATTGAAGTGATACAAAAGATAGGAGAGTAATTATGCTAAGTAAGAGTGAAATCGTTGCAACAGTTGCACAAATTGATAAAGAATATAAAAAGCATTTAGAAGATAGTAAAAAGGCACTTAAAAAACTTAGTTTACAATTAACTAGTATTGATAGTGAGTTAGAATTTGCTAAAATTGTTCAAGATGAAAATCAAATTAATGAAATTATTGAGCGTATAAAAAAAATAGAAAATAAGAAAGAAGAAATCATTACTAATGAGATGCTTTATAAGCAAAAAATTGAGCAATTGAAAATGATTGCGACTAGTTTTGCAAAAAATCGAATTGAAAGTGCTCATGAAAATGAAATTGATTTAGAGCTAAAAGGAATTTTAAATTCTTTAGAAGTCAATCGTGTAGCTAAAATTGAAGAAATTACAAAATGTCAAGAACAATATGATGAATTAGAAGCTGCTAAAAACGTAGATTTAGCTACAGCTGAAGATTTAGATTTAAAACAAAAGATAGATGATATAAAGAAGAAGTATATTAATGGAACCGCAACCGATGAAGATTTAGCTCAAGCGAAAAAAATGAGTGCACAAAGAAAGGAAATTCGTGCTACAGCAGAAAAAAGAGCCAAAGAGCAAGAAACATCAATTAATTATCAACAACAAACGATAGAAGTTACAAAAAAACAAATTGAAACTGAATTAGCCAAAATTAATGAAGAAATAGAGCATTTATCTGGAATTTCTCCAGAAGAGTATCGTGCCACAACTATTGAGAAACTTATTGAACCAATTAATAGAAAAGAAGATTTAAATGATCCTCGTGTTATGTATCAACGAAAGACTTTTTTACGACTAGCTAGTGATAAAGATCTTTTATATTCCATTGAATCTCTTTTCAGAAAGCTTGCTAAACTTAATAATTTTGAACATTTCATTGTTAATGTTAATAGTAATTATTCCTCTTATGTTAAAGATAGCGCTCAAAAAGAAGGTTTTAGTGTCGATTTAAGTGACGAAGCCAAAAGGGATGAATTAAAAGCTAAATTACTAGAGGATATGACAGGTTTTAATAAAATTGAAGAATTGAGAAGTATAGATATCAATCGTATTCCTACTCTTGCATGGGCAAAGGAAACGGGTTGGTTTACCATTCCTTTAAATTTGAATTTTTATAATGAAAATAAACTTTTAGGAGCCGCATTTAATCCTTCAGCTGTTTTAAGAGCTAAGTCACTTAATTTGGCTGAAAAACAAAGACAGCTTATTATTGATGAAAACACAAAAAATGAAATTGAAACATTAAAAAAAGAAATTGAAACGGATTTATGGTATGAACTTGGAATATTCTTTGCTGAACAAATTGGTATGATTTACTTAAATGGTCGTCGTATTTGGCCAGCAAAAGTACAAAATTCAATTGCTTTAAAAAGTGAAATTGATGCCCTTCTAGAAAAAAATGCTATTTATAAAAAAGAAGCTGAAGATTTACTTTTAGAAATAGATACGTTTATTGCAAACAGTGAAATGGAAAAAGAAGAAAAAGCTAAAATTGTTCAAAAAATTGCAACTCAATTAGGACTTCCAGTTGATATATGTAAGGAATTAATTGAGAGAGAAGAATTGACGGAAGAAAAACTTAGTAAAGAAAATTTGATTATTCAAAGTCAAATGAGAAACTTTGATGAAGGCGAATTTAAAGCTGAAGATTTTGAAATAGAAGTCCCTGAATCAAAAGCTGTTGATGAAGATTATTTTGATGATTTTGAGGATGAAATGAATAATTCACTCAATGATGACGATTATGATTTTGGTAATGGTCTTACTTTGATGCCTAATGATGAAAGTTTAGGAAGAGTAGCATAGAATAGTTAGATGTACTAACTATTTTTTTTAGTGTTTTCAGTATAGAAAAAATAAATTTCATGTTATAATATATAATTATAAATTTTATGTGTATACTAAAAAGAAGAGGTGGAACATGAAATACAAAAAGTTTGAATTTGATACTTATAATGTTTATACAATCAAAACGGATAAGTTTAAAAACTGTCACATGGAAATTATGTTTTATGATAATGCTTGTTCAGAAGAATTTGCGATGCGAAATTTTTTAGTGGATATGCTTTGTCATTCTTCTAAAAAGTACCCTAAACGTAAAGATATTGTTATTAAATTAGAAGAACTGTATCAATCTTTTTTCTACGGCGTGACGAGTAAAGTGGGGAATATGGTTTTGTCTAATTTTGTTTTAGATTTTTTAAATCCTAGTTTTGTTCATGATGAACACTATTTAAAAAATGTTTTACAGTTTCCTTTTGAAATAATTGAAAACCCCAATGTTTTAGATAAGCGCTTTGATGAGAGAACTTTTAAAATCACTCAAAAGAGAATTTTAACGGATATTGAATCCATTAAAGAAAATCCAATCAATTATGCTTTTAGAAGAGCTTTATATCACATGGATCAAGAGTCCATTACGTCAAAAAGTATTTTAGGAACGAAAGAAGAAGTTTTAAAAATTACACCAGAGGATTTATATGAGTATTATCATAAATTTTATTCTAAGAGTTTATGTAACATTTATATTATTGGTAATTTGGATATGGAAGAAGTGAACCAAATTATAAGTGAGTGCTTTCATAACCGTTGTATGAAAAATCATGCCTTGGATCCTTATGTGGATAATAAAAGACGAAGTCGTGAATTAAAGGTCAAAGAAACCGCTGATTTTAATCAAACCAGTTTAGTGGTTGGTTTTAATATGAGAGATTTAACGAAAGAGGAACGTTTTATTACGTTGACTTTGTTTGATGAAATTTTGTGTAGTGGGGGGTTGAATGCTAAACTTTATAAGGCTTTAAGAGAAGAAAATGAACTTTGCTATAGCGTATCGTCGATTGTTTCAAAATACGATAATATGTTTTATGTTTATGTGGGATTAGATAAAAAGAATGTGGCCTTAGCCATTAAGCTTATTAAAAAGAGTATGAAAGAAATGATGAGTGGTAAAATTAGTAAAGAGGAGTTTGAAACTGCTAAAAAACAACTTTATACGTCTTTAGATATTGTGGTTGATAATCAAAATAGCTTGATGAACAATTATGCTTTTCATAGTATTACAGGAACGCCTTTATATAAGGATTTAAAAGAAAAATATGAGAGCGTTACAATAAAAGATTTAGTCAATTTAGGAAAAAAGTTTAAAATTAATTTTGTTTATGAACTTGAAAGTAAGGGGGAAGACAAATGAGAGAAATTGTTTTAAAAGGATTAGATGAAAGCGTTTGGTATGAGAAGATTTTAGATAAATTACCCACGTATGTTTTAAAGAATGATAAAGTTAAAGGAACGTTTATGGCTCTTGGTGTAAAATATGGTTCGATTCATCAAGAATTTAAGAATAATAATGAAGTGAAATACCATAAAGTACCTAGTGGGATTGCTCATTTTATAGAGCATTTAAAGTTTTATGAACCTGATGGAACCACTGCAACGGATTTTTTTAATCAGTATGGAAGCGATGTTAATGCTTTTACAACATTTGAATATACGTGTTATCATGTTTATACTACTCAAGCTATTAAAGAAAATTTAGAACATTTGTTAGAATTTGTATTGACGCCATGTTTTAATAAAAAGAATGTCAATAAAGAAAGAAATATTATTTTAGAGGAGTTAGGCATGCAAAAGGATTCTCCTGATAGTCAAATTTTTTATAAGAATTATGAAAATGTTTTTCATAAATATAAATATAAAGAAATTATTACTGGAGAAAAAGAAGATATAAAAAAAATTACTCTAGAGGATATAGAATTGATTTTTGATACGTTTTATCATCCAGAAAATATGTTTTTAATTGTAACAGGGAATGTTAATCCTTATGATATTTTTAAGGTTACAGAGAATCAATTGAAGAAAAAAAAGATTCCTAATTATCGTCATCCAAAGATGAAGAAAATTAAAGAGCCTGTAAATGTGGTCAAAGAAAAATGTGAAATAACTGGAAATGTGGAAAATACAAAAGTTAAGATTACGATCAAAACACCTATAAGTAATTTTAAAATGGTGGATCCTATTGAACTAAGGGTCATTATGTCTTTGATTTTAAATAGTAATTTTGGTTCAACCAGTGACTTAAAAGAAGAGTTAATGGAAAAAGAATTGATTCATTATTTAAGTTTTAATCGTCATTTTTGTGGAGAGTATGTTTTATTAACGGTTTCAATGGAAACCAGTTATCCTGAATACGCTATTAAAGAAGTGAAGAATCAATTTAAGAAATTAAAAATGACGGAAGAAAATTTTAAAAGAAAAGTGAATTCAAGTATTGCTACTTTAGTTTTAAACTATGATGATATTCAGAATGTGAATGAAATGATGCAAGAGGAGATTATTTCTTATGGAGAAATTGTCGATGATTTAAAAGAACATATTGAATCCATTACGTTTGATAAAGTATTGCAAGTCATGGATAAAATTGATGTTAAAAATATGGAAGTGACGATTTTAAAGCCAAAGGAATAAAACGTCTCTTTTTTTTGGGGAAATTAATGAAAAAGAGTTTCTTTTTTTTAGTAATTTAGTTATAATATTTCCAAGAAAATAAGGTGAAGAAGATGGCACAGAGGAAGAAAAATGTAAAAAAGAAGAAAAAGCAACTGAATCGTCAGACTACGAAAAAAAAAGAGATAAAAAACAAGAAGAAAAAAGTACAAAAAAAAGTTAACCAAAGTGCTAAAACTAAAAGTACAGAGGTAAAAAAGAAGTCAAGTGAAGTCAAGAAAAAGACGAGTGCTGTTAAAAAAGAGACGGTAAAAAAAACAGAAGTAAAAAAAGTTAAAGAAGAGCAAGTTAAAAATAAAGTAAAGGCTTTAGAACAAGATGAACTAAAAAAAACTAAAAAAAATCAAGCCAAAGAAAAGTTAGAGAAGAACGTAGAAAAAAAAGTTTCAAAAAAGGTAAAAGAAACGTCTAAAAAGATTGAAGAAAAGAAAGCTCTTCCAGATTTAGAAATTGAAACAAAACGAAAAGAAATTATTGAAGAGGTTTTTGAAGAAGAAAAGAAAGTTGTTCCAAAGAAAAGAAAGTTTAAACTAAAATGGCTCTTTTTTGTTTTTTTCTTAGGCGGCTTAGTTGTTTTATATCAATTTCCGTATGGGGTGAGTACTCATTTATCAGAAGCGTCCAAAAAAAGATTGGATGTTCCTAAATTTATGAAATTAAGTGAAGAGTGTTGCAATTATAATGCTATTTTTTCAGGGCCAAGAAGTTATGATGCTTTAAAAAAGGAAATGGAAAAAATTATTAGTCAATATGAACTTTTAGATTGCGATGGAAAGCAGTACTATTATAATCGAGAACAGGATTATACGATTACAGAGTATGGTTTTATAAAGGGGAAAATTTTTAATAAAGTATACATCAATTATGGTATTGGTAATTCTTGTTCAATTGATACGCAATTTCGTAAGTTAGAGCTTCTTCCTAATGATTATTCTTTAGAAGAAGCACGAAAAGATGGAAATTATGTTATTGATCAGGATACCATTTATAATAAAGAAGTTTATTATACTTTTCAAGAAAATGTAAAACAAAAAATTCCTAGTACATTAAGAATTGTAGCTACAGTGAATGAGGGAGAGATTGTGATTACTGATATTGAATATCTAAGTGATGGCAAGTTTAAAGTGGTGTATGATGGAACAAGAAATTCTAAAAGTAATGAGAAAGGCATCCTTGCTATCAAATATAATCATCTAGGTGTGAGTAAAGGAAAATTATATGCTTACAATGGGGATGAAGCAAGTCATGGTTATTTTATTATGAAAATTCCAGAATAATACAAATTGGCACTTTTGTGTTGACAGTGCTAATTTAAAGTGGTAGGATTAAAATGTAAAAAGTAATGGTATACTTTTTATGGTATTGTGTATTATAAAAAAGAAAGGAAAGGATTATTTATGATGATGATACCAAGAAGAAATGATTTTGGACTTTTAGAGGATATTTTTAGTGATCCCTTTTTTAGAGAAAGTGAAACAAAAGTCATGAAAACGGATATTAAAGAAAGTGAAGACGGTTTTTCTTTAATTGTTGATCTACCAGGATATGAAAAAGAAGAGATTAAAATTGAAGTAGAAAATGGTTATTTAACTATCCATGCTTCTAAGAAAAAAGAAATAGAGGAAAACGAAGACGGAAAATATGTTCGTCGTGAAAGGTATTTTGGAGAGTGTTCAAGAAGTTTTTATGTTGGCGAAACTCTAGAAACAGAAGATGTTCGTGCTCAGTTTAAAAATGGTGTTTTGAAGTTAGATCTTCCTAAAATGGAAGAAAAGAAAGAACTTCCAGAAAAAAAATACGTTCAAATTGATTAAGTAGAGCTTTTTCTACTTTTTTTGTACATTTTTTTAATTATTTATGATACAATTAAATAGGAAGAGGTGTTTATATGAAAAAATTAATGATGCTAATTGTTGTGTCTTTGTTTTGTTTAACTGGTTGTGGAAATGAAACTAAAACAATGACATGTACAAGAAGTATGAACCAAAATGGTTTAGGTATGGATTTACGTTATGAAGTAGAGTATTCAAAAGATACGGTTACAAAAGTAAAATCTATTGAAAAAGTAACAAGTAGTTCTAAAGATGTTTTAGAGAACTATAAGGAAGCTGTTGAAGCGATTTATGAACCTTATAAAGATGTTGAACATTATAATTATGATCTTAAAATCGATGGTGATACTTTAACGAGTACATTAGAAGTTGATTACAGTAAAGTAGACACGAAAAAAATGATTGAAATTGATAGTGCTAATGGTCAATTAATTAAAGATGGTAAAATCAAAATTGATGATATCAAAGCTATGTATGAATCATCAAGTGTTGGAGCAACTTGTACAAAATAAAGTTCTGATTTAGAACTTTTTTTAATTTTGGTACGTTTATGTTTTATCCTAAACAAGTTCCTTATTTATTAAATAAGGCGTTTCAAAAAAATGTAGATTATCAAGAACAGGAAATAGAAGAGTTAAAGGATTACGTGATGTGTTTTTGGAGTATGCAATCAAAAAGGATTTGCTCTAATGAGATAGCGGTGTCTATTTTACCTGATGCTTGTATTGATATTGTTATTGATTTTACAAATGAAATTATTTGTTTTGCTGGTTTTAGCAAAGAAACGATGGTTTTAGAACTTAAGCAAAAAATTGATATTTTGGGTGTGCGTTTAAAACCGAGTAGTTTTTTTCTCCTCTTTCATATAGAGGCCTCAAAAGTAATGGATCATCCTATTCTTTTTGAAGAAATTGATGATCGTGTTTCTTTAAAAACTATTTTTATGATAAAAGAGGATTTTAATAGAAAGCGATTATTAAAAGATTATTTATTATCGAAAGTCACACCTATAGAAGATAAAAGAATGCTTTTATGGGTGGATAGGTTGTATAAAGAACCACGAGAGCAACGGGTTTATGAAATGGCAAAAACTTTTGGTTATCATTCTAGGCATTTAAATCGAATTTTTAAGAAATACTATGGTGTGTCTCCTAAAGTATTATTAAATATTTTAAGATTACATTTGTGTTTAACTTTATTATTGGAACAAAAAAATTTAATGGAAATTATTTCTTTATGTGGTTTTTATGATCAATCTCATTTTATAAAAGAAATTAAAAGATATACGGGTTTTTCTCCTCTTGAGCTTATACAAAATTAAATGTCTTTTTTTTACAATACGTTTTTTTATTTTTTTGTTATTTTAAAGTTGGAGGAAGAAAGAGATGTATGAAAATTTAACACCTAATTTAATGGTTAAGAGTGTCTTTGAAACACTAAAATTTTATGAAGAGAGGTTGGGCTTTCAAAAAATATTAACAGTTCCCGAGACAGGAGAGGATTTACAATTTGCTATTCTTAAGAAAGATAACGTTACGCTGATGGTTCAAGAACAAAAAAATTTGATTCAAGAGTACCCAAGTTTAAATTGTGATGAGATTAAGCCTTGCTTTACATTATTTATCACAGTGTCTAATGTTTTGGAATTATATGAAAGTTTGAAAGAGAAGGTTCAACTGGCTAGTGAACTTCATAAAACTTTTTATGGTAAAAATGAATTTGCTATTTTTGATAATAATGGTTTTATTTTAACCTTTGCTGATTAAATTTTAAAGTAAACACTGTTTTACTTTTTTTATGTTATAATAAAATCGTGTATAAGGAGTGGATTTTATGAAAAAGATTATTTTTATTTTGGGATGTTTACTTTTTATTTTTTGTATTACAGGGTGTGAAAATTCTGATTCTAAACAAGGAATTCAAGAAGAAAAAACATTGGAACAAATTCTTTATGAAAATAATTATATTCTTTTGGATGTTCGATCAGAGGAAGAATTTAGTAAAGGGCATTTGGTTGGAGCCTTAAATATTCCTCATGATGTTATTCGTGAAAATCTCTCTTTTCTTGATAAAAGCAAAGTATTGCTTGTTTATTGTCGAAGTGGCAATAGAAGTAAACTGGCTTATAATACTTTAAAAGGTTTGGGGTATCAAGTGTATGATTTAGGGGCTTATGATTCTATTGATTTAGAAAAGGAATCATTTTTGACTTGACGTAAACTAGACAAAAATCCTTTTATTAAATTTAGTTTTTGGGTATAATATATATAGAATAGGAGTGATAATATGAATGATATTTTTTCATCAGAAGATATTGATACATTATATACGATAATTGAAGAAAGTGGAATGCATCCTAGTAATTTTGTTGATATAAAACCAAGTGATCTTAATGAAATTCCAGATGAAAAGTTACGTCACCGAATGAAAGAGAAGTACGTTATTGCTGAAAAGTATTATTTTGGACGCATAGAAAAATTACTTGAGTTTCATAGCCATCAAATAGGAAAATATCTAATTCCCTATCGTCCTGAAGATGATTTAACTATTAAAGAAAAACTGTCACGTTTAAGTAGTGAATTAATAAAACTAGGTTATACAGTAGATCAAATTTGGCGGGTTGTCCCTCAAACTGTTGAAGATTTAAAAAATTTTACAGAAGATAAAACAGCAACTGAGAGTAGAGGACGTTAATTGCTATTGAAAAAAAAATGTATGTATGATAACATAATAATGTCTTAAGAGATAGGCATTATTTTTTTGGGATGTTGGTGAAGGGGTTTAACACGCCACCCTCTCAAGGTGGTATTCACGGGTTCGAAACCCGTACATCCTACCAAGTGATATTAAAGGCTTTTAAAAGAGCTTTTTTTTATAGACAAAAAAAAGAAACTGAGATAAAATAAAGCCAATTTATGATTTAGGGGTGAAATTGTATGAAAAAAGACGTTTTAGGAATGAAACAGCTTATTTTATTGATTTTAATTTTTGTGGTTTCTTTTTGGGGAATGCATCATCTTGATGTGCTTCTTCGTTTTTTAAGTAAAATTTATTTTGTTTTTCTTCCTTTTATTTTAGGAGGGGTTCTCGCTTTTATTTTAAATATTTTAGTTAATAAAATAGAAACGTTTCTTGTTAAAAAAGTCAAAATAAGAAAAGAGCGTTTAAGAATTCTTTCTATTTCAATTTCTTTACTTATTTTTATCTTTGTTATGCTTTCAATTGCTTTTTTACTTCTTCCTCAATTGATAGAAAATATTGCTGTACTTATAAATAATCTTCCCACTTTAATCGAAAATACGAAAAATTATATTTTAGATTTATTAAATCAATATCCTGATATGCAAAGTGAAATAGAAACGTTTTTTTCTAATAGTGGAACGATGACAGATTTATTATCTAATGTTTTAAATTATTTATTAAGTAGTGCTTCAGGTTTTGTAGGAAGTTTAATTTCTGGATTTATTACTTTTTTTACAGCGATTATTTTCGCAATTTATATGCTTAGTTGCAAGGAATATTTAAGTGAAGGATGTAGAAAAGTAATTTTAGCTCTTTTTAATAAAAAACAAGCTGAAAAAATATTGACTATTGGTCAACAAGTGAATAAAACTTTTACTAAATTTATTACGGGTCAATGTTTAGAAGCCACTCTTTTAGGTCTTCTTATGTTTTTGGCGTTATCACTTTTCCAATTCCCTTATACTTTAATTATCTCGGTTTTAACCGCTATAACCGCATTAATTCCTATCTTTGGTGCTTTAATTGCTATGGTTATAGGCGCTATTTTAATTTTTACATCTGATCCTTTAGATGCGCTTATTTTTATAATCGTTTTCCAAGTAGTACAACAAATTGAAGGAAATTTTATTTATCCAAAAGTGGTTGGTAAATCAGTAGGATTATCTCCTATGTGGACCTTACTGGCTATAAGTGTAGGAGGAAGTTTGTTTGGAATTGTGGGCATGCTTATTGGGCTTCCACTGGCATCGATTCTTTATGCTTTGTTTAGAGAATTCATTTATGTAAAATTAAAGAAGAAAGGTTTGTAGTTGAGAATTATGATTTATGAGAATTGGTTTGATACGTTAAAGCAAAAAGTGATTTTTTTAACGGTTTATGAAATGAAAAGGCAAAGAGCCATTTTTGAAATGGTCAAGCGTTTTCCTTTTCTTTTAACTGATATTATTTTAGATGAGCCTTATTGTTTATTAGAAGATTTAGAAAAAAAGATTCAGAAAATGATGGCGACGATGGTCGAATTGATTAAACGTTTAGAAGCCAGTCAAGAATCTTTTGTTAAGGAAGACTTAGAAATGATGGTAAAGTGTTTAGAAGAAGGTTTGATTCATGAAAATAGAATGCATCAAAATTTTTATCAGCTTCTTTTATTTCGAAAAGAGGATCGACTAACAGAAGAAGGTTTTGCTCGTTTTAAGAAAAAGGAAAACGATTATCAGCAAAAGATTTGTTTTTATGAAGAAATTTTTTATAATCGTACTATCGATAATGAAAGGAATTCAAATGGAAGACTATAAAAACATTGAAAGAAGCATTATCAAACGTTTCCGAAAAGAAATTTGGCATCCTTTTGTCAAAGCCATTAATGATTATCAATTAATAGAAAATCACGATAAGATTATGGTTTGTATCAGTGGAGGTAAAGATTCTTTTTTAATGGCTAAGTGTTTAGAAGAATTGAAACGTCATGGAAAAGTATTTTTTGATTTAAAATTTGTTTTGATGAATCCGGGTTATAGTGAAAAAAATATTGATTTAATCAAAAAGAATAGTCAATTATTAAATATTGATTTAGAATTTTTTGATACCGATGTTTTTGAGGTGGCGAACAAATTGAATCCAAAAAGCCCTTGTTATTTGTGTGCCAGAATGAGAAGAGGGCATCTCTATAATAAAGCACAAGAACTGGGGTGCAATAAAATTGCTTTAGGCCATCATTTTGATGATGTTATTGAAACGACTTTAATGTCTATGTTTTATGCCTCCGAAGTGAAAACTATGATGCCTAAACTTTATAGTGACCATTTTAAAGGCTTACAACTTATTCGTCCGATGTATCTTATTAAAGAAAAATCCATTAAAGATTGGGTGAGTTATAATCGCTTGGCCTTTTTAAATTGTGCTTGTTCGTTTACAGAAAAAAATGATTTAGAAAAGAATAGTAAACGAAAAGAGATTAAGGCTTTCATTCAATTGTTAAGAGAAAAAAGTGATGATATTGATCATAATATTTTTAAAAGTCTAGATAATGTTAATTTGAATTGTATTTTAGGGTATCGAGTGAATGATCAAAAAGTTTCTTTCTTAGATGATTACGATTTAAACAAATGAATGTCAATTGTTTTATAAATTCGTTTGTTTTTTTTGCCTTTTAATACTATACTTATAATAGGGATGGTGAAATATGAAGAAAAAAACAATTGCAACGTTAGTTGCTGGAACAGCAATTGGTGCTGGATTAGGAGTGTTGTTCGCTCCAAAAAGTGGAAAGGAAACAAGACAAGATTTAAAAAATAAAATTGCAGAATTAAAAGAAAAGTTGGAAAACGTTAAAGTAAAAGATGTAAAAAAATATGTTTCAGAAAAAATAGAAAAATTAGAGAACGATTTAAAAGCATTAGATAAAGAAACGGTTTTAAAGGCGGCAAAGAATAAAGCTAAAAAAATTGAAGCGGATTGTAAAAAATTAGCAAGATATGTAAAGGATAAAAGTGAACCTATTTTAGAAGAGGCTGTGAATGCTTTAAGAGAAAAAGCGATTGAAGTCACAAAACAGGCTATTGAAAAATTAGAAAATAAGTAATCTTCGGATTTCTTTTTTTTACTTGTTTTTTTAAAATATGCTATAATTTTTTTAGAGGTTAGGCTATGAAAAGAATAAACTTTTTTCTTGTGTTGTGCTTTTTCTTTTTTTCTCTAGTTGAAGCAAAAGAAACGGATTATGCGTATTTGAACTTTGAACATTTAAATTTTAAAGCAACTCATTATCTTCTTTACAATTTAGATGAGGGCAAGACCGTGATTCAAAAGGGAAGTGATGAGCAAATTTCAATTGCTAGTTTGACTAAGGTCATGACGTCAATGGTTGTCATTTTAAATCATGAGGATTTAGATAAACGCGTCACACTTCCTAATGAAGCTTTTTATAATACAAGTGGTTACGCCATGGCGGGTTTTAAAAGAAATGAAACAGTGACTATTCGTGATTTACTTTATGGAACGCTTTTACCAAGTGGTGTTGAAGCTTCCCAAGCTTTGGCGATTTTGACAGCGGGCTCTATAGATCATTTTGTGAAAATGATGAATGATTTAAAAGAAGAAATTGGTATGACTGCGACGCATTTTAGTAATCCAGTTGGACGTGATGCTATTGATCATTATTCTACTTTAGAAGATGTTCAGAAATTACTTTTGTATGCGCTTAAAAATGAGGTGTTTAAAGAAATTTATACGACGCGTTATTATGAAACGACGAATCATTTAGACCTTTATAGCACCTTAGTCGGTCCTTCTGAAAAATATTTTTTAGATGTTAAAAATATTTTAGGTTCTAAATCAGGTTTTACAAAAGAGGCTGGATTGTGTCTTTCAAGTATTGCAGAATATCAAGGGGTGCATTATTTATTGATTGTTGCTCGTTCACCTTATCAAAATGGTTTTCCTAATCATATTGTTGATTCTTTAGAAATTTATAATTATTTTAATGAACATTACTCTTATCAGAATGTTTTTCCAGTTGAGGAACCCGTTGCTACTTTAACGGTTCAAGATGGAGAAATTTTAGAGTATCCGATTTATGTCGAACAAACGGTTCCTATCTATTTAGATAAAGAAGCAGTCTTAACTTATCGTTATGAAGGGGTAGATGTTTTAAATCGAACTATTAAAGTAAATGATTTTTTAGGAAACGTTCATGTTTTTTATCATGATCAGCTTCTATACTCACAAGAGATTTATTTAAAGGATAACATTTCTTATCGTTATACTGATTATAAAATGGGTTTGGTTTTGCTTGTTGTTTTGATTCTTCTATTACTTTTGATTTTAAAGTTAAGGAAAAGATCTAAAAATAAATTGACAATTTAGAATGGGGGGGGGTATAATTTAATTGAAAGGTTTATTTCCTTTATTATAAATGTTATAATTAAAAAAGGAGTGTGGATAGGTCAATGCTAAAAGTAGATCATGTAACAAAATATTATGGAAAAAATAAAGCGGTGGATGATTTATCGTTTACGGTAGATGAAGGAGAAATTTTCGGTCTTCTTGGTGTTAATGGTGCTGGTAAAACGACGACGTTTCGGATGATTAATGGGCTTCTTGAATTAAGTAGTGGATCAATTACGATGGATGGCAAACCCATAGATTATACCATGACGGATCGTTTAGGTTTTTTAACCGAAGAAAGAAGTTTGCTTACCAAATTGACGGTTAAGGAACAAGTGCTTTATTATGGTATTTTAAAAGGAATGAAAGAAGAAACCATTCTAAAAAAATTAGATGAATGGTTGGCGTATTTTCAAATATCGGATTACAAAGAACGTAAACTTAAAGAATTGTCGAAAGGAAATCAACAAAAAGTACAGTTTATTACAGCGATTATTAATGAACCTAAGCTTTTAATTTTGGATGAACCTTTTTCAGGGTTGGATCCTATTAATGTTCAGATGTTTATGGATGTTATTCGAAAATTAAAAAAACAAAAAACCAGTATTATCTTTTCTTCTCATCGTATGGAACATGTTGAAATGTTTTGTGAAAAGTTAGTGGTTTTGGTAAAAGGAAAAAGTGTCTTATCTGGAGAATTAAAACAAATAAAAAAAGATTATCGAAAAAAGAATATTCATGTGGTTTGTGATTTTAAAGAAGTAGAGGATTTGAAAAAAATTAAAGGGGTTTTGGATGTGGTTCAAAATGAAAATGAATGGGTTATCAAAATTGAAAGTGATGAAAATATTCAAGAGGTTTTTGATTATGTTAAAAAGTGTAAAAATGTCACTAAATTTGCGGTTGAGGATGCAACACTCAATGAAATTTTCTTAGAAAAAGTAGGTGAATCGTATGAAAACTAAATTAAAGTTTTTGATTAAACAAAGTTTAAAAAAGAAAATTGATACGAAATGGTTTAAAGTGGCTAATGTTTTAATTTTGATTTTATTAATCGGAGTCATTAATGTTGATCGAATTATTAGTTTTTTTGGAGGAGACTTTCAAAACGTTACTAAAGTTTATGTGATGGATGAGATGAATACGTATCCGATATTCGAAGCGAATTTTAATGGCTTGGCAGAGTCATTAAAGGATTTAGGTCATTATGAACTCGTTTCAACCACTAAGTCGGTAGAGGAGTTAAAAGAAGAAATAAAAGAAAAAGAGGATATTATTTTAAAAATTGTTCCTTCTGATTTGGAATATTTAGTGGCGGAAGTAATTAGTTTTGATCCCATTGATACTTTAACTGAGCAGTTATTTCAAAATAGTTTGAATCATGTAAAATCTTCTTATGTGTTACAAAATAGTGGGATGAGTGAACAGGAAATAACAGCACTTACTAGTAATGTTTCTATCAATAAAAGTGTTACTAATCCTGAATTAGATTCCAATGCCGAAGGAAAAGATATTGTTTCTTCGGGGTTGATTGTCGTTTTGATTGTTCCTTTCTTTTTGCTTATTACTATGTTAACTCAAATGATTGGTGCAGAGATTAACGATGAAAAGTCAACTCGAAGCATGGAAATTATTATTTCAAATGTTTCTCCTAAAGTCCATTTTTCTTCAAAGATTATTTCATCAACGCTTTTTGTTTTAGTGCAAGCTTTCGTTTTATTTTTTGATGTGCTTCTTGCATTTTTAGTACGAAAATTATTAGGATCATCGATTTTGTCCGCCAATGCTGATGTTACAAGTTATATAAGTGAAACATTAGAAACGGTTAAAAATACAGGTGTTTTAGATTTACTTATTCAAGGGCTACCTTTTATTATTCTGTTATTTTTGTTTAGTTTTCTTGCTTACGCCATTCTTGCGGGTGTTTTGGCTTCTATGACAACAAATATTGAAGATTATCAACAACTTCAAACCCCTTTAATGATTGTATTGCTTGTGGGGTATTACATTGCCATTATGGCCTCTGCTTTTGATGGTGCTTTATTTGTGAAAATTATGGCTTATGTTCCCATGCTTTCATTTTTGATTGCTCCAGTTATTTTTTTACTCGGTCAAATTAGTTTATTAGAGCTTATTCTTTCTACAGTTATTTGTGGAACGGTAACGTATCTTTTATTCCATTTTGGATTGCGTATTTATAAAGTAGGGATTTTAAATTATTCAAGTCAAGATTTATGGAAGAAAATCTTTAAGTCTTTGAAAACCAAATAAAAAAGTTTATTTTTAAAGTAAACTTTTTTTGTTATTTATTTTAAACAAGAGCGGAATTATCTTGTTTTTTTATTTTCTTCATAATTAATAAGAGACGTATTTATAATTTTTCTAATCGTTTTAAAATTTGTAAGAATTTTTTCCTTTATATTTAAAGGTAGAGGAGAAAACGTTCTTGTTTCTATTTTTTTTAGTATTTTTATAATATTATCTTCGGAAATTAAGGGTAGTTTATTTTTTATTTTTTCAATGTATTCGGGAGCAGAAACGGTAATAAACTCGGTGACTATTTTTTCTAAACTTTCGTCAAATTTAAGTGAATAATCTACTTCTGTATTCCTATGAGGGGTTAATATAAAATCCTTTTCTAAAAGGGCATCGTTATCAAATATTGGTTGCAAGAAAACTTCTTCCTCTCGTTCCATTATTCCCCAATTTTCTTCATGACGGTCGGTTTGCCCAATTAATAAATCAAAGATAAAGATGTCGACAAGTTGATTCGTAAGCTTATTAACGATTTCTACTTTATTTAACCGGTTTCGATAGCGGTATTCAAAAACGGCCCAAATTCCTTCTAAACTATTAAAGGATTCCATTTCTTCTTCTAGCTCATAAATGGAGCAGTTCTCATCCTTCTTATGAATACAATTTCTTAAATAATCCTCTAAAATAGCGTAGCCTTTATAATAGGTATAATTTGGTTGTTTGAAATTTTTTGTTAAAACACCAGATTTATAAGTTTTACTGTAAGCTAAATCATAATGAGCGGTTGGTAAATTAAAATCTTTTGCCAGCTCTTCTGCTAATAATTCATAATAGCATTGATCTAGTTTTAAAGCTTTATAAAAATAGAGATCTCCTTCATAATAGAAAATGTATTTGATGTTCGAGTGACCGTATTCCTTTTTCATTAATTCATTATTTTTCCAAGGAATGATTTTAAAATTTGGATTTTTATTTAAATCATTTAAGAGAATAAATCCTTTTTTTCTTTTTACTTTTTCCATATTTTTTACACTTTCTCATCTTTTTTATCTATTTTAACATAAAAATGAATAAAAAAATTCTTTTTATGACAAAACAGTAGTGAAAGGACTGTATATTTTGAATAAAAAGAGCGTAGATATTACTGGTATTAACACAAGTGAAATTATTGTTTTAAAGCAAAGTGAAATGAATGAATTATTTAAACAGTATCAAAGTGGGGATTTAAAAGCTAAAGATAAATTAATTGAAGCAAATCTAAAATTAGTTTTAAGTATATTAAAACGATTTAATAAAGATAAACATAATTTAGATGATTTGTTTCAAATTGGAGTGATAGGGCTTATAAAAGCTATTGATAATTTTGATTTGTCTTACAATTTAAAGTTATCGACTTATGCCGTACCTCTTATTATTGGAGAGATTAAAAGATACATTCGAGACAATACATCTATACGGGTAAGTCGAAGCATAAAAGATTTGGCGTATCAAATTTTGAAGTTTAAAGAGGAGTATTTAAAAAATCATGGGAATTATCCTACGAATGAAGAGATTGCTAAAACGTTGTCTATTTCGGAATATCAAATTAATTATGCCTTAGATTCGTTAAAAGAACCGAAAAGTATTTTTGAACCCATTTATAATGATGGGGGAGATACGATTTATTTGATGGATCAAATTGCTGATAAGAAAGATTCGAATCAAGATAAGGATATGTTGATTTCATTAAGAAGAGCTTTAAATAAGATTAAAGAACGAGAAAGAAATGTTTTAATGGAACGTTTTATTATTGGGAAAACACAAATGGAAATTGCAGAAGCTCTACACATTAGTCAAGCTCAAGTGTCTCGAATTGAAAAAAATGCTATAAGCAATGTTAAGCGTTTAATAAAGTAAGGGTTTTATTTTCTCTTTTAATTATCTTTTCTTCTTCCATTTTTTTTAGTTCACGCATTAAACTACTTCGATCCACACATAAATATTCAGCTAATTCTGTAAAAGAATAGGGAAGGGTTATTGAAGTGGCGTTTGAAGTTCCAATAGTTATTGAAATGTAGGCAAGAATTCGATCACGAATTTTATTATGAGTTAGAATCTCAATTTTTTCATTGGCTTTTATATTGTTTTCGGTGATTAAGTTTAGTAAATGCTCTATTAGATGATAGTGATAGGGACATTTAACTGGACAATTTTTAAAAATAATGGGGTAATCAATGAAAAAGATTTCAGTATCGGTTTTACTGATGACAAAAACGCTATCTTGGGAAAAACAAGAAAAGGCATCATTAAAAATTGAGCCTGGGGTTAATTTTTGAATAATTGAAGCTTCTCCATCAATTGTAATTCGAATGATGTCTGCTTTTCCTGATAGAATAAAGCCGATGACTTTTTGTCTGAGTCCAAAGCTTAAAATGTATTCGCCTTTTTTAAAATTCTTTTTTTTTATATTGACACAGTTTGACATGACTTCTAATTGTAAATCTTTTATTTTTTTTTGCCCATGATCTAGCATAGTTTCAAGCCCTTTCAAATTTGTTCTAAAATAATTTTAACAAAAACTTTCTTTTGTTGCAATTGCAACAAAAATATTAGAAAAAGAGTGCTAAAATGAACTAAATAGAAAATAGAAGTGGGAGAGTTCAATGAATAAGAAAGAAAAAGATTTAGCAAAAAAGCTTAAAATTATTAAAAGAAATGGTAATCAACAGGATTTTGATGCGGAGAAAATAAAAGTGGCGATACGAAAAAGTGCTGAAAGAGTGATGATAGAGTTAACACCACAAGCGGAGGAAGAAGTTGTGTCGATTGTTTTAGAGTTTTTAGAAACACAAACAACGAATCCTGAGGTTCAACAAATCCATAATTGTGTTGAGGCGGCTTTAGAAAAAGTGAATCCTTTGGTTGCAAAAAGTTATCGTGAGTATCGTAATTATAAAAAGGAATTTGTTCATATTTTAGATAAAGTTTATAAAAAGGCTCAAGCCATTAATTATATTGGCGATAAAGAAAATTCCAATACCGATAGTGCTTTAGTTTCTACTCAAAGAAGTTTGGTGTATGGGTCTTTAAATAAAGAACTGTATAAGAAATTCTTCTTAACTACTGCTGAGGTTGAAGCTTGTGAAGATGGGTATATTTATGTTCACGATATGAGTGCTAGAAGAGATACAATGAATTGTTGTTTGTGTGATGTTGGTAATGTTATGCATGGAGGATTCGAAATGGGCAATCTATGGTATAACGAACCAAAGACACTGGATACAGCGTTTGATGTAATGGGGGACGTCATTATCAATACTGCAGCGATGCAATATGGAGGATTTACCGTTCCTGAAGTGGATACGATTTTAGCGCCTTATGCGGAGAAAAGTTATAAGAAATATTATCAAGAATATTTAGAAATTAAGGGAGAGGATGCGGATAGTGAAGGAGCAGATGCGTATGCTCTTAAAAAGGTAGAAAGGGAATGTGAACAAGGGTATCAAGGGATTGAATACAAATTAAATAGTGTTGGGTCTTCTCGTGGCGATTATCCATTTGTTACGTTTACTTTCGGGATTGATACTTCTCGCTTTGGTAAAATGGTTTCTAGAATTATTTTGCAAACGCATCGAAAGGGTCAAGGAAAAGAAGGACACAAGAAACCAACTTTATTTCCTAAATTAGTTTTTCTTTATGATAAAAATTTACATGGAGAAGGAAAAAGCTTGCGAGAAAACTTTTTAGAAGCCATTGAATGTAGTTCCAAAACGATGTATCCTGATTATCTATCGTTAACTGGAGAAGGCTATGTTCCTGATGTCTATAAAAAATATGGTCGTGTCATTAGCCCAATGGGATGTCGTGCTTTTTTAGGACTTTATTTTGAAAGAGGGGGAATGGAACCAGCGGATAAAGACGATAAACCTGTTTTTATTGGACGATTTAATATTGGAGCCGTGTCTTTACATTTACCGATGATTTTAGCAAAAGCTCGTGAAGAACAAAAAGATTTTTATGAAGTTTTGGATTATTATTTAGAAATGATTCGTAAAATCCATATTCGTACTTATAATTATTTAGGTAAGAAAAAAGCTAGCATCAATCCTCTTGCTTATTGTGAAGGAGGCTTTTATGGAGGAAACTTAAAACCAAATGATTGCATTGAACCTTTATTAAAATCTTCAACAGCTTCTTTTGGAATTACCGCTTTGAATGAGTTACAAATGCTTTACAATGGAAAATCTTTGGTAGAAGATGGAGCATTTGCGCTTGAAGTGATGAAGTATATTAATTGTAAAATTAATGACTATAAAAAAGAAGACAAAATTATCTATGCGATTTATGGAACACCAGCAGAAAATTTATGTGGTTTACAGGTAGAGCAATTTAGAAAAAAATATGGCGTGATTGAAGGCGTTTCTTCAAGAGAATATGTGAGCAATAGTTTCCACTGTGGCGTTTGGGAAGACATTACAGGAATTGAAAAACAAGATTTAGAAGGAAGATTTTGGGATTTGTTCCGTGGAGGAAGGATTCAGTATGTCAGATACAATTTAAATTATAATCAAGAGGCTATGATTACTTATGTTGAAAGAGCAATGGAAAAAGGTTTCTATGAAGGAGTAAATTTATCTTTATCTTATTGTAATAATTGTGGACATGAAGAGCTTGATATGGATACCTGTCCAAAATGTGGCAGTTCCGATTTAACGAAAATTGATCGAATGAATGGGTATTTGTCTTATTCGCGTGTTCATGGCGATACAAGACTTAACAAGGCGAAGATGATTGAAATATCAGAAAGAAAAAGTATGTAGGAGGTTTTTTATGAACTATCACAATATTACAAAAGCGGATATGCTAAATGGAGAAGGGCTACGAGTTGTTTTATGGACCAGTGGGTGTTTGCATCACTGTCCAGCGTGTCAAAATGCGTTAACTTGGGATGAAAACGATGGTCTTCTTTTTGATGATGAGGCCATCAAGGAAATTTATCAAGAACTTGAAAAAGATTGGTGTAGTGGTTTGACTTTATCAGGAGGCGACCCCTTGTTTCCAAAGTCTAGAAAAACAATTCGTGATTTAGTCACCAATGTGAAAAAATTGTATCCTACTAAAACTATTTGGTCGTATACAGGCTATACGTGGGAAGAGTTAATGGAACAAATGGAAACAGATGAATATTTAAAAGATATTTTAAATAATATTGATGTTTTACTTGAAGGACGATTTGTTTTGAAATTAGCGAGTGAGAAAATACGATATGTTGGAAGTAGCAATCAAAGAATTATTGATGTGAAAAAGAGTTTAGAAAAGGGAGAACTAGTTTTATATATTGATAATAAAGATTTAATCAAAAATAATGAAGAAGTAAGTATGGAAGGATGTGCTTGTCGATGTTAAGACAAAGAGGATTTGAAATTGCTAAGGGATGGGAAGATAAAGAGA
This sequence comes from uncultured Mycoplasmatota bacterium, assembly GCA_948466395.1. Lineage (GTDB taxonomy): Bacteria > Bacillota_I > Bacilli_A > RF39 > UBA660 > MGBC108787. The sequence continues at coordinate 22,547 of CAOKAG010000004.1, read as the reverse complement.
TACATTTACCAGTTAGAAAGACTAAAAACAGTGCTGGATACGATGTAGAGGCCGCAGAAGATATTGTTATTCCACCATTCCAATTAGGAGGAAAACCGACGCTTATACCAACTGGATTAAAGGCTTATTGTGGAGAGGATGAGTACTATATTTTAGTGAATCGAAGTAGTGGACCTAAAAAAGGATTGGTTATGAGCAATAGTATCGGTATTATTGATGCGGATTATTATGGCAACGAAACGAATGATGGGCATTTTTATTTTCAATATTATAATATTTTAGATCATGATTTGGAAATAAAAAAAGGGGATGTGATTGGTCAAGTTATTTTTCAAAAATTTTTAGTTGTCGATGACGATCAGGCTGAAGGTGTGCGTAAAGGCGGCTTTGGAACCACTGATTCTAAATAAAAGGAAGGAACGTTTACTATTTTTATATTGCTAAAAAGATTCTTGTTTGTTATAATTTAATTGTAAAATAGTAAAGCCTTAAAAAATATAAAAATGAAATAAGGAAAAACTAAAAAAGTAAGGAGTACTTTTATGCAAGAAACAAAAAAGAGAATGAATATGGAAAAAAGAATCATTATTGGCGTGAGTGTTTTGTGTTTTTTAGCAATGGTGATTGGTGTGAGTTATGCTTATTGGGCTACTAATGTTATTCAAAAAGATGTCAACCGTTTAACTAGTGACTGTTTGAAACTTAATTTGACAAATGAGAGTCCAGCTATTCAATTAGATAATGCTTTTCCTCTTACAGATGAAGAAGCTGATTTATTAGAACCTTATACGTTTACTATTGAAAATACTTGTAATACCATTGTTGATTATAATATTAATTTAGAAGTGATGGATGCAGAGAATCGTTTGAATAGTGAATTTATTGAATTTAAAGTTAATGATCAAACGTATCATAAATTAAATACGTATCCAGTTGCAACAGAAAGTTATTATACGAATGAACATCGAGATAATTATACTGTTGCTGAAAAGTATGAGTTTGCGAAAGGTACTTTAGGGTCTAAGAAAAGTGTTAGCTATCGTATTAAACTATGGATGAGTAAAGATGTGACTTTAGAAGATGATGTGATGAATAAAACGTTTATTAGTAAAGTAACTTTAACTGGCGTTTTAAGTAAAAAAGATTACAGTTTTGATCTTTTACAAGTTCAAGATGTTACCACTCATTCTATCCAATTAAATTATGAAGTAAGTGGTCAGGATTTAGATGTGATTTGTCGTTACGGATTGGATTCTGAAAATTATGATCAAAGCTGTTTTAATACGACTGATAATGAAATAATGATTGATAATTTAAACCCTAATACGCTTTATTATTATCAAGTCTGTATTAATAAAAATGAAGAATCAAATGTATGTAAAGTGGGTTCGGCGAAAACTTTAGAAGAACCTCTTAGTCCAGAGCCTTCTTTTGAAAGTGAATAAAATATCTAAAAAATAGATATTTTTTTTTTTAGTGAATATGATTTATAAAGGTGGTTTTTATGCGTGTTTCTGATTTACAAATGAAAGATGTGATAAGTTTATTTGATGGTCGAAGGCTTGGGAGAATAACCGATATTGAGCTTGAAGACGAAGGGGTTATTAAATATTTTGTGGTAGAACCGAAAAGGTTTTTTCGATTTTTTGGAGCAAAAGAAGAATTAAATGTAAGTATGAAGCAAATAAAAAAAATTGGAGAAGATGTGATACTTGTTGAAATCTAATGAATCGAGTATAATGGTTTTGGGAGCTTTTTTATATGAATAGAAAAATATTTATTGTATCAGTTGTTGCTTTGTTTTTAGATCAAATTTCTAAAATTATTGTGAGCGTCTTTTTAAAGCTTGAAAGCTTGGTTATTATTCCTCATTTTTTTTCTTTACATTACTTAGAAAATTATGGAGCAGCATGGAGTATTTTTAATTATCGAGTGGAGTTTTTGATTTTTGTGAGTTTTATTGCTTTGTTTATTTTATTTCGTTATTTATATAGTTTTAAATTAAATAATCGTAACAATATCGCTTTTGGTTTCTTGTTTGGTGGTATTTGTGGGAATTTAATTGATCGATTATTTATTGGGTATGTTCGAGATTTTTTATCTTTTAAATTGTTCAATTATAATTATCCCGTTTTTAATTTGGCTGATGTTTTTATTGTTATAGGGGTGTTTTTACTTATTATCGCTATTTTTAAAGGAGAAGATAAACGTGAAAATGGTAGTAAAGAAATGTGAAGGAGAGCGAATTGATCGTTTTTTAGTCGATGAGCTTTCTTATTCAAGAAGTACGATTAATAAAATGATTGATTTAGGCTTTATATTGGTTTGTGATCAAATGGTTAAACCCAGTTATAAAGTAAAATTAAATGATGTAATAGAAATTGTTCAAGAACTGAAAGAAGAAAGTCAATTAGAGCCTGTTTCAATGGATTTAGACATTCTTTATGAAGACAACGACATTATGGTTATTAATAAACCGAGTGGGTTAGTGGTTCATCCAGGAAGTGGCAATATGACTAATACATTAGCCAATGGTCTTTTGTACTATACAAATTCATTAAGTGATTTAAATGGTGAAGGGCGTCCTGGTATTGTGCATCGTTTAGATAAAGATACCTCTGGGGTCATGTTGGTGGCTAAAAGCAATCAAGCGCATCAAATTCTTAGTGATGGTTTTACAAGACATGAAATAAAAAGAGAGTATGTTGCTCTTTTAAATGGGGTTTTTTTGCATGATAGTGCTAAAATTGACGCTCCTATTGGAAGAGATGAAAAAAATAGAAAAAAGATGGCAGTAACGCGTAATCATTCTAAGTCAGCGATTACGTATTTAAAAGTACTTCAGCGTTATGAAAAGAATACGTTGGTTTCTTTAAATTTGGAAACAGGACGAACACATCAGATAAGGGTTCATTTACATTATATTGGTTATCCTGTTTTTAATGATCCGGTTTATGGGCATCAAGTTCTAAAAGAGTATGGTCAATTTCTTCATTCACGAACCATTGATTTTGTTCATCCCATTACTCAAGAAAAAATGCATTTCGAAGTGCCTCTTCCTGATTATTTTCAAACGTATCTTGATCAATTAAAATAAAAAGAGCATTAAAATTTTAGAGAAAATATAAACGCAAGAGAAAAAATAGGGAAGAGTACAGAGCTGGTATTTTCCTAAAATATTTTTTATATGATAGAGGAGTAAATAAGAAAAAGTCATAAGAAAAAAAGAAAGATAAAAGGAAAACATAAGGTTTTTAATAGAAAAGTAAAAGTAAATGACACTTAATAAGAGAATGAGATTGCTTAAATAAATGAATAATAAGTCGTTGTCTATTTTATTAGATAAAATAATTTTTCTTAATGACAAAAAGAGTAAAATATGGCTGGTTAAAAAAAATAGAGTAAAGATAAGTAGATGCATAAGGTCACCTCTTTACTAACTATATGTTTTGTACTAAAATATTATTACAAGGAGGATGTAATGAATACAATTACAATTACTAAAAAAGATGAAATCGTTATGCGATTGGTGCATTATTTTATAACAGAAGAGAATTATACCCCCATCATTGTTAATGGTGTAAAAGATGAGGTATGGCTTGAAAATAGTGAAGCGAAATATAAGATTGTTCGTATTAATTCTAATTATATTTATAATAATGAACAATTTATTACCGATCTTTATAAGATTAGAAATGTGGTGCATCAAATTAAAAAGAAAACTTTATCGTTTTCAATGACCACTCTTAATATTTTTTTAGATGTGAATGATGAAGTAAAGTTATCTGATGATAAATACATTAAATCCATCTTTTTAAAAGATGTTAGTGATAAAGAAACTAAGAAAATAACAAAATTTTTTCCAAATATTGAAAATAAATTGTTAAAAGATACTCAAGGGATTGATCTAATTTTAAATGTTACAGAAGGAATTAACGCTAAAACTCAAAAAAATAATAAAATTTATGAGTCGACTTTTCGTCCTAAGAAAATTATTGTAACGCCTATTTTGATGGCATTGAGTACTGTTTTATTTATGCTTTCTTATATTTTTAGTCATGGAGCCATGGATGGAAAGACACTTTATGATTTAGGGGCGGTTTCTTCTTTTGCTATTAAAAATGGTGAATTTTGGCGATTGATAACAGGTACTTTTTTACATGGCGGATTAATTCATCTGCTTGTTAATATGTATTCTTTATATGTCATCGGAACTCAATTGGAGACTTTTTTAGGACGAGCAAAGTATTTAGGTGTTTATTTAGTCAGTGCTGTAACAGGGAGCTTGATGTCTTGTGTTTGTCAGACTTCTTTGTCTGTTGGGGCAAGTGGTGCTATTTTTGGATTACTGGGTAGTTTACTTTATTTTGGATATCATTTTCGTGTTTATTTAGGTAATACCATGAGAACACAAATTATTCCCGTTATTTTACTGAATTTATTTTTTGGCTTTACTTTTTCTGGAATTGATAATGCAGCTCATATTGGGGGACTTATTGGTGGGTATTTCATTACTATGGCCATAGGCATTAAAGGTAAATCGTCTCAAAAAGATCAACTAAATGGTTGGATTGTAACTGTTATTTATGCTTTGTTTTTAATCTTTATTTTATTTAAATAAAGATTAGTTTTTAGTTAATTTTAGTAAAATGTGTTTTTAGAACAAAAAAAGAAACGTTTTAGCGTTTCTTTTTGTTATAGGGAAGAGAAAATTAAATGGCTGTAATATACTATAAAGATTAATAGAAAAATAAGACCTTGTTTGCGACTTATTTTATGATCTTTAAAACTAAATAAGAAAAGAAGAATCGCCGATAGAAGCATGATGAGTAAATCAAGAGAATTAAATGTGATAGAATGAATGCTACCAAAAATGGTTATTGGAATCCCTAAAACTATACCTATATTAAATATATTGCTTCCTACAACGTTACCAATGGCTATATCGTATTCTCCTTTTTTTGTTGCTACAATACTTGTAACCAGTTCTGGAAGGCTGGTTCCTAAAGCGATAATGGTTAGGGCGATGACGCGTTCACTGACCCCTACTATTTTGGCAATTTCACTAGCAGAATCGACCACAGCGTTGCTTCCAAACACTAAACAAATAATTCCTAAAGCTGTAAATATAAAAGATAAAAAAATATTGTATTTTGGTTTTTCATCTTCATCGCTATTATTATCGGTTTTATTTTTCATAATGGTAAAAAGATAATATATAAAGATAGAGAAGAACAGTAATATTATCAAGCCGTCGGATCTGGTAAGCATATTTTCACTACCATTTCCTAAAAAAACATCGTTGATGAGAATGATAAAAAGGGTTGTTATGAGCATGGTAATGGGGAGTTCTTTTTTTATCGTAGCACTTTTTACATTTAAAGCGTGAATACAACTTGAAACCCCCAAAATTAATAAAATATTTAAAATGTTACTTCCAATGACGTTGCCTAATACAATGTCTCCAGTTTGACTGATCATGGCTTTTATGGAAACCGCAAATTCTGGGGCACTGGTTCCAAAGGCGACAATGGTTAAAGCAATTAACATTTTGGAAAGATGAAAATTTTTAGCTAAACTAGAGGCCGCATCGACAAAAACATCGGCACCTTTTACAAGGATGACAAAACCAACAATTAGAATGATTAAATTTAAAAGCATAAAAAACCTCTTTTCTAATTTTCTACATAAAAAGCATAATATTCATCAAACGTGATGTTTTCATCATGAATCATTTTAGCCACTTCTGTTCCGACATAACGCCAGTGCCAAGCTTCAGGGTTGTATCCCGTAATGTTTTCTTTTCCTTCAGGATAGCGTTCTATAAATCCAAAGTTATGAGCGTTTTCTTTTAGCCATGAATAGGCTTCTGAGTCTTTAAAAGTTAGAGTGGATTGGTTATTTTTTTCAAACACGTCTACTGATAAGCCTGTTTGATGTTCACTATGACCTGGTCTTGCCGCTGTTTTATCGGCTTCTCTTTCGCCTTTGGCATTTTTAATGCTTCTATAAGTATTGACTTGATTTTCGTAACTTCTATAACTTGAATTAACAATAAGGGTTAACCCATCTTGTTCAGCACTTTTACATAAGTCATAAAAAGCTGTATTGGCTTCACTTATCATATTATTTCCAGCGTAAGCGTAACGAATGCTTATTTTTTCTAATGTTTCTGGGATGTATTCTTCATTCAAATAATAATATTTATTTACATTTAAAAGTATGCCTTTATTAAGATCGGCTTCGATTGTGTTTTCATAATAATCAGAATCACGATGAACGTTTACTAATGTGACCACTTCATTTATAGAGGTGTCTTTATTTTTTTCAATATACGCTAAATAGCGGTCTAAATTTTTTTTCATATAATATTTTTCTTGTATTAACTGAATTAATTTTTCATTTTTCTTTTGGTCTAAAATTTTTTTTAATTCCTCTTCTTCATTAAAGGATTTTAAAAGGAGGGTTGCTTCTTCTTTGGTATAGCCAATCGTAATAAGTTTGTATTCATTAGTTTGTTTGTATTTGTAATTTTGATAAAAATGTAAACCTAAATTTACTAGAAAGATTATCAAAGTAAGACTAAATAATCCTATGTACAATACATTCTTTTTTAATTTTAAATGTTTTTTTGGAGTCATTGAAAGACCTCTTTTCTATTTAAATGTATTATAACATCAAGTTCTCTTATTTACAAATGGTACTATTTGTAGTATTATGGTATATAATAGATGGAGGAGTAAAGCAGTGGATAAGAATAAGTTAGTATTAAATATTTGTCCGAATTTTTATCGTATTATTAATTTTGAATATTTTGAAGAAGATTCAGTGACGGAAAAGTTAATTAAAATTTATGAAGATTTTATTTTTAAAGCTGATTTAGATAATCGTGAAGAGATCAATATGGTTAAGAGAATTGATTATGTTTTAGGAAAGTATATTGATGATTATTTTTTCCGCCGAAGAATGCAACAAGAAATTTTTAGAGTTAAAGTGACCAATACTTGTACAAATATTTTAAAGACTATTGTTGAAAATATTATTTCTATTTTTAATAAATATGAAGAAGATACAAAGCGCAATATTTATATTTCCAGATGGATTTAATGACTGAATTTAGTTAATAAGCTAAATTCTTATTTTTTATTTTATATAAAATTTGAAGTAAGTAGATTGATTAAACTTGTGAATGATTATAAGGTAAGAAAATTCTTGCTTTTGAAAAAATCGAAAAGCGTTAAGGGATTTATTTCTTTTTTTTAAAAAAGTATGCAATTAATGTTGTAAGATGGCATAAATTATGATAAGATTAAGTTGTTCTTGTTATGGCGCTGTAGCTCAGTTGGCTAGAGCAACCGGTTCATACCCGGTAGGTCGAGAGTTCGAATCTCCCCGGCGCTACCATTTAAAAAGTAACTAGAGTTATCTAGTTTTTTATTTTATAGAACTATATTAGAAGACAATGATTTAAAACTATCAGGTCGTTTCAAACTCTTGTGCATTAAAGAGTTTTTTTTTATTATTTTAAATAGATAAATGTTATGCAAAAAATGTTTTCTTTTTAATACAATATAGTAATAAAGAAGGAGGTAGTCTATGTCTGAAATAAGAACTTTAACTAAAAAAGAACAATTAGAATGGCTACTTAATTTCTTGTATGAACAAAAAGAATTTATCGAGGGATACATTGAAGCGACAGAAAGAATTGAAATTAGAAAAAAAGAAAGAGGAGCAGTTGTTCTTTCATTAGATTCTTGTTAAAATATTCTAATGATAAAGTATTTGAATAAAATTTAATAGCTTATTAAAAACAAAATTGGAGGTGTTTTTTTGAAGGTTGTTTTGATTTTGTTTGTTTTCATTCTCTTGTTTTTTTTATTTAAAAGAATTTATCGTCTTGTTCAAAAACTAAATATGAAAAATTCCTTTCTTTCGTGGAGCATTCCTTTTACTCCTATTGTGGCATTCCTTATTTTCTTTTTTAAAAATTTTATTAATGGACTGATTGTACTTTTGCATTTTTTTGTTTTTTTACTTCTTTTTGATTTATTGGGTTTTATTATTAAAAAAGTGTTTAAAAAACGTTTCGGTTCTTTTGCTCGTTTAGTCTTAGCTTTTATCGTTACGTTTCTTTATCTTTCTTATGGTTATTATTTAGCGCATCACGTAGTTGAGACGCATTATGTGATAGAAACAACAAAAGATATTGGAGTGGATCGTTTTAGAATTGTTCAAATTACAGATAGTCATATTGGTTCTACAATGGATGGGAATCGTTTTATTTCTTATATGGAAAGAATTAATAAAACTTCTCCTGATATTGTTGTGATTACGGGAGATTATGTAGATGATGATACCAGTAAAGAAGACATGATTAAAGCGTGTTCTGGATTGGGTCAATTAAAAACAAAGTATGGAGTCTATTTTGTTTTTGGGAATCATGATAAAGGTTATTTTAAGTATCGAGGGTATAATGAAAGTGATTTAAGACTTGAACTGATTAAAAATCATGTGGTTATACTCGAGGATCAATCCATTGATTTATTAGAGAATTTGACGTTGATTGGAAGACAAGACGCCCAAACTAAGAGTCGAATGAGTGCACAAGAATTGACTCAAGATTTGGATGAACAAAAATATAGTCTTGTTCTTGACCATGAACCTAATGATTATAAACAAGAATCTGAGGCGGGAATGGATTTAGTTTTATCGGGACACACGCATGGTGGACAATTGTTGCCTATAAAGTATATTTCTAAACTGTTTAATATCGACGATCAGTCTTATGGGCTTCAAAAAAGAAAAAATACGACTTTTCTAGTCAGTTCAGGGATTGGAAATTGGACAATTCAATTTAAGACTGGAGCGGTTGCAGAATATGTGGTTATTGATTTGATAAATAGAAAATAAAATAGGAAAGCGATTTTATTTTTTATTTACTTTTTTTTGTTATAAAATTATAATGAATGATAGTGATAGGAATTAGTTGTTATTAAAACAATCATATAGATAAGGAGAAAAAATGGCAAATTGTATAGAAGTAAAAAATTTAACAAAAGATTACAAAGGCGTTAAAGCGGTGGATGATTTATCGATAGAAGTGCGGGAGGGAGAGATATTAGGTTTATTAGGCCCTAATGGAAGTGGAAAAACCACGACGATTAATTGTATTTTATCTCTTTTAAAATTTCATACAGGTCATATTACGATTTTGGGAAAAGAGATGCGTCCTGATTTGTATGAAGTCAAAAGAGAAATTGGGGTTGTCTTTCAAGATGTTGCGGTTTTTGAAGAGTTAACGGTTTATGAAAACATTGATTATTTTTGTGGGCTTTATATTACTGATAAGGAAAAGAGAAAAACTTGTATTGAAAAGGCTTTAGAATTAGTAGGGTTAGAAGCGTATAAAAAGTATTATCCAAAACAATTGTCAGGAGGGCTTCTTAGAAGGTTAAATATTGCTTGTGGTGTTGCTCATCAGCCTAAGATTATCTTTTTAGATGAGCCGACGGTTGCGGTTGATCCACAGAGTCGAAATCGTATATTAGAAGGGATTAAGACGCTTAGAAAAGAAGGGGCTACCATTATTTATACGACACATTATATGGAAGAAGTTGAAATTTTATGTGATCGTATTATCATTTTAGATAAAGGGAAAGTTTTAGCTAGTGGCACCACTGATGAGTTAAAGAAACTGGCTCGTATAGAAGAAAAAATCAGTGTAGAGATGGATGCGTTAAAAGAAAAAAACTTAAAAGAAATAGAAGCACTTAATAATGTTTTAGATTGTCGGTATGATGATAAACTTCTTGTGGTTTCTTTTCTAAAAGGAAAGAATAATTTAATGACAATCTTAGAGTATTTAAATGAACATAAATTAAAATATGAAAAGATTTATTCGGAACGTCCTACTTTAAATGATGTGTTCTTAGAACTAACAGGAAAGGAGTTACGAGATTGATGTTTTTTCATAATTTTAATTATACTTTAAAAACCCTTTTTAAAAATAAGATTTTAATTTTTTGGACGTACGCTTTTCCAATTATTTTAGGTCTTTTGTTTTATTTTGCATTTAGTGATATTGAAAAAGGGGAAACTTTTAAAGTGATTCCTATTGGTATTGTTGAAAATCAAGTTTTTCTAGAAAATACGTTATATAAAGAAACGTTTCAAGTTTTAGGAGAAGAGGGAAGTAAAACGCAACTTTTTTCTATCCGTTATGAAGATGAAGAAACGTGTCGGTCTTTGACTAAAAAAAAGGAAATTGTTGGCTATTTAAATTTAGAAAAGGAAGCGAAATTAGTTATTTCTGAGAATGGTATTGATGAAACAACTTTTAAATTCGTAATTGAAGAAATTGAAGAAAAAAAGACCCTTTTTAATCATCTTATTGAAATGAATCAAGATTCGATTAGAAATGATGCGTCTTTTATTGCTCAAATTTATGAAAAAGTAATGACAAATCAGGAAAGCTCTATTCAAGATGATTCTAAAACTCATTTAAGTTATACAATGATTGAGTATTATACTTTAATTGCTATGGCGTGTTTGTATGGGGGCATTTTAGGTATGTATGCGATTAATCAGAAACTTGCCAATATGAGTGCTAATGGAAAAAGAGTGAGTGTTGCGCCCATACAAAAATTGAAATTGATTGGAAGTAGTGCTCTTGCGAGTTATGTTGCATTGCTTATAGGTGTTCTTTTACTGTTTTTGTTTACGGTAGTTGTTTTACATGTCGATTATGGCGATTCTATTTTCTATGTGTTGCTTTTAATTCTTTTTGGAAGTCTTGCGGGTCTTGCTTTTGGGGTGTTTATTTCAGTTCTTTTAAAGAAAAATGAAAATACTAAAATTGGTATTATTATTGCTGGTACCATGTTTTGTTCCGTTTTATCAGGTATGATGGGAATTACAATGAAATACGTGATTGATAAAAACGTTCCTATTCTTAATAAACTAAATCCTGCTAATATGATTACAGATGGTTTTTATGCTCTTTATTATTATGATACTCCAGAACGCTTTTTTATGAATTTAATCAGTTTAATCCTTTTTTCTTTGGTGTTGTTTTTAATTTCTATTGTTATTTTAAGAGGTGAGAAATATGACAGTATTTAAAGCATTTTTAAGTATTTTAAAGAAAAATAGGATGGTGGTTTTTCTTTATGTTTTTATTTTAGTTTTTTTTGGAACGTTTAATTTTAAAACCGAAAGCCAAACGTTTAATTTTGAAGCTACGAAGCCAAAAGTCTTTATTATTAATGACGATAAGGGTTTATTGAGTCAAGATTTAGAACAGTACTTGAAAGAACGATGTACGTTTGTTTCTTTAGATGAAAAGAAGGTCGATGATGCTTTATTTTATAGGGATATTCATTATTTTATTCGTATTCCAGCTTCATTCGAGAAAGAAGAGGGGCTTGTTTTTGTAAAATCGAATGGAAATTATGAAGCAAGTTTAGCTAAGATGTATTTGGAACGCTACTTAAATCTTTATACAATTTATAAAGAATATCCTTTATCCAATGAAGAAATCATAGAAAAAATACATATTTCTTTGGATAGTGACGTATCAATTGACGTTTTAACTAAATTGGATACAAAGGGTTTAAATAATGCGGCCAGTTTTTATAATATGGCGAATTATACGTTTCTAGCGGGTTGTGTTTTTGTTATTTGCTTAATTATTAGTAGTTTTAAAACGGAAAAAATTAATAAGAGAACATTAGTTTCAAGTATGAATTATAAGAAATTTAATCGACTTTTATTGCTTTCTAATGGTTTATTTGCTGTCTTTTTATGGGGCGTGTATTTATTATTAAGTGTTCTATTAGTTGGCGAGATTATGTTTACCATGTATGGACTTCTTTATGTTTTAAATAGTTTTATTTTCATGATTCTTTCTTTGTCACTAGCGGTTTTATTGTCTACTTTAGTGCGTAATAAAGAAGCTATTAATGGCATTGTCAATGTGATTGCATTGGGAAGTAGTTTTTTATGTGGAGCATTTGTACCCATGGACTTTTTACCAGAAAGTGTTGTAAAATTTAGTCAGATTCTTCCTTCTTATTACTATATTAAGAATAATGAACTTATTAAAAGTTTAGAAGTCATTGATTTTAGTCATATGAAACCAATTTTAATAAATGTGAGTCTTCTTATTTGTTTTATCTTGTTATTTGTTGTCATTAATAATGTGATTAGTAAAAGAAAGCAAAAAATTATTTAAAAGAGTAAGTTAAAAAAAAAATTCCTAGTATTTTAGGAATTTTTATGTTCATAAAAGCTTTTAATGGATTCTAAGATACGTTCAATATTTTTATCATTAAAAGGTTTATTTAAAACATCTAGAATAGGGTAAGTAAAGGTTTTATTAATGGTTTCTTCTGTATCGTCTCCTGTGATAATGATGACTGGTATTTCATCGATTAATTTGTTTTCTTTTAAATAGTTTAAGACATCAAAACCGTTTATTCCAGGCATATTTAAATCTAATAAAATCGCATAGATGTAATTTGAAGAAAGGAAAGTAAGCGCTTCACTACCATCTTTTGCTTTTAAAATTTCAAATTCATTTTGATTTAATATTTTTTCAAGAAAATTTAAGATGATATTTGAGTCATCAGCTATTACTATTTTTTTTTTGCCATTGTCTTCATTAAAATAAACCTTTAGTAAGTTTTCTATTTTAAAAACCGTTTCTCTTAATTCAATAAAATGGTCGTTTACGTACTCTTTATTGTTTTTCTTACTTTCTAATTCATGACTTAAGAAAATTTCAGAGTCTTTCATAAATCCTAAATATTTAGCTTCACTTTTCATACTGTGAACTAAAATAGAGTAGTTGTTCCAATCTTCAGCATTTTTATAACCTTCCAAACTTGCAAGTTTGGAGTTCAAAGTTTCTTTGAACTCTTTTAAACTTTCATTGTAAGAATCCATGTCTCCCCATAGTTCTAAAGCGGCATTTATATCTACATTGTTTTGTTTTAATAAATCAACATTATTCATTTTCTTTTCCTCCTAAAAATTTATTTAAAACACGATCTAATTCATAACGATCAATTGGTTTGGATAAATAAGCATTAAATCCAGCATTTTTATATTTTTCTTCAGTGCCTTCTATGGCATCGGCTGTTAAGGCAACAACTGGAATATTGAAGCCATCCATTTCTTTTAAGCGTCTTAGTGTTTCGACACCATTCATTTTAGGCATCATGATGTCCATAAGGATTAAATCAAAGGTTCCAGATTCTAAAAGTTCTAGAGCTTCATAACCACTTTCTACTAGTTTTATATTAAAATCATAGGGCTTTAATATTTGATTCGCTACTTTTAAATTAATTTTTGAGTCATCTACAATTAGGATTCGTTTTCCTTTATTTTTATTATAATCAATAACAATTTCTTCATCATCGGTTTCAGGAATTTCCATGCTAATGATTTCTTGTTCTAAATTAATTCTAAAAGTTGAACCTTCGCCATAGTTGCTACTTACTGTAATCTTTCCACCCATCATTTCCGTTAGGCTTTTGGTTATAGCTAGACCGAGTCCTGTTCCTTCTATAGTTGTATTTCTATCTTCGTCCATTCGTTCAAATTTGTTAAAAAGCTTATTAATGTCTTCTTTTTTGATGCCACGGCCTGTATCTTTTACAGCAATGTATAAAGCACTTCTTTTAATGTCAGTTCGATTAACACAAGTTATTGTAAATTCGATTTCTCCTTCATCTGTATATTTTGCCGCATTGGTTAAAATGTTTAAAACAACCTGTTTTACTTTTCCCATATCTCCTTTTAATATTCCAGGAAGGTCAGGGGAAATGTTCACTTTAAATTCTATTGGTTTTTCTTTAATTCTAGGGTAGACTAGTTTGGTTAAAGAATTAAAAACTTCTCTTGGATTGTATTCTTTTGGTATGATTTCCATTTTATTCGCTTCTATTTTTGATATGTCTAAGATACCATTCACGATTTCAAGAAGGTTTTGACTGGAATCGACGATGTCTTTAGCAAAGCCTCTTGTTTCATCACTTAAATCAGGAGCGGAGAGCATACATTCGCTAAAACCTACTATGGCATTAAGTGGGGTACGAATTTCATGAGACATATTTGATAAAAATTCTGTCTTTGCTTGATTTGCTTTTTCAGCTTGGTCTTTTGCAACATTTAATTGTTCAATCATTTTAACATCTGGATTTTCTATTGTAAAATACATTAAGAATGAATTTATGGTCATAGGGAAGGTTATTAATAGTAATTGAATTCCGAAGATTCCCATTAACATTTCTACTACTAGTAATAAAACAAAAGCCATTAAAGGTATTCCTTTAGATTTTTTTATTTTTTTTGAAAAGATTAAAACTAATAATATATTAAAAAAGATTAAAATAATACACCATAAGAACATAAAATTACTTGCTGGACCAGTTGATTTAATTAATATGTTTTCTTCAAATATATGATTCACAGGAAGAATAAATATAATAATTGGAATAAATATTAAAAATGTTATTACTAATCCTTTCGTTTTTAATAAATTTAAAAATTTGGATTTTATATCATTATTTATTACAACTAAAATATAAATTGTATGTAAAAATATCCAAACACTATTAAAAGAATAATATAGCTTTTCCAGAATATTAATGATGATTTCATTTTTATTGTAAGCGTTTAAATAGAATAATAATTCTACAATTAAGCATATAATATTACAAATTAATAGAGCGTTATAAACACTATTTTCTTTTGTTAATATTTTTTTTCTTGGAAAATACAGAAAAGCTAAAAGTATACAAAGTAACATACATATTATATTGACTGTAATTGAAATTAATCTTAACTCATTTATACTCATATTATCACCTATTTTAATTGTAACAAATATTTGTTGAAGTATAAAGTATTTTTCATAAAATTAACGTTTTTTGTATAAAATAGTCGACCAAATAAAAATATGATTTAGTTTGAATCAAAATCATATTTTTTATTTTTAAAATAATTCTAATTTTTTTGCTAGTTTCATACCTTCTTCAATATCGCTTTCCATTTTTTTTCGATTTGGCTTTCCACTTGCTAAGTAAGGTAAATCTTCTTTAATAATAATATCTTGAGGAAATGAATATTTTGGTAAATGTACTTCGCAAGCTTTTTTTATATTTTTTCTTATTTCTTCTTTGTTAAAATTTTTGTCTACCACTATAACAGCTGAAGGAACAAAGTGTTCTTCATGATTAAAATCAGGGGCTCTTACTACAGAAACTTTAATTACGCCTGGGACTTTAGAAATGACAGCTTCAATCGTTGTTGGATAGGCTTTATCTCCGCTAAATAAAGAAATAAATTCTTTAATTCTTCCAGTCACCGTTAAAAATCCTTGTTCGTCAATCGATCCTAAGTCTCCAGTATGAATCCAAACAGAGCCATCAGGATGAACTTTTAAAACTTCTTTTGTCGCTTCAGGATCATTATAATAGCCTATCATTGGTGTATAGGATTGAATGCAAATTTCACCTTCTTCATTATAACCTTTTTCTTCAAGTGTATCTTTATCAAATGCTCCAATAACTGTTTTAATGTATGGAATACCAATTTTTCCTGGTATTGCGGTTTCTTTATTCATTCTTAAAACGGCTGAAGAAGAATTTTCTGTGCATCCATAACCATAACCTAAATAGTCTGGTAAAAAGTTACTCGCTCTTTCTTCAAATTGTGGTGTGATTTTTTCTCCTCCTATCCCCGCTGTTTTAATAAAACTTTCGATATCTTCTTTTGTAATTCCACTGTAAATTAACAAATCAATTAATGCTGAAACTAAGCATAAATGGTTTGGTTTTTCTTTCATAATAAGTGTTGCAAAATTTTCTGGTGAAGGCATTTTTCTTAAAATATTGTTCATTCCAGCACAAAGTGCTAAATGACTACTTGAAATCGCAGCAGAAGCCGAAAATAAAGACCATACTCTTAACCATTTATCTCCTACGCTATAATTAAGTTCTGAATTTAATAATTGGTGGACAATAATATTAAATCCATTGTCATTTATCATAACGTTTTTAGGTTCACCAGTTGTTCCCCCTGTTTTAGCCATGAAGAGTAAATCTTCAGGATTTCTATTTATCTCTGGCAATTGATAATTTTGGCCGCACTTCATAAATTCTTGCCAAGAAATAGTTCTTTTATCATTAGAATCAAATTCCTTACTGACATTGATAATATTTTTTATTTTGGTATTTTTGTAAAGGTATTCTTCCATTTCAAGATTAAAATCATCATTTGAAACAAAGAAGTAATCTGTAGGTAAATCGTTAATCATTTTAGCAAGAGTTTTAAGTGGAGTTCCTTGTACAATGAAATTTACCGCACTTCCTGAAGAGCATGCTCCATATAATAAATAATTTTCATATGGTAAATCTGATGGTAGCATACCTACAAGACATTTTCCTTTTCTTACGCCAATTTTATGTAAACTACAAGCGGTTTTATCTATAGTTGTAAAAAAATCCTTATAAGTGATTATTCCTTCTGTACAATCCATAGCAATTTTGTTTAAATTGTTTTTATTCTTTTCTTTTAAATATTCTGTTGCAGTCATGTGAGGTAAAGGATTGCTAATATGCTCTTTTTTAAAAAAAACAAGATGTTTTTTATCAAGCGAAGGAAATCCTGTATTTGGTCCTTCTATTTTTCCTAAAGATAAATCTCTTAAATAAAGGTCATGCTTTATTTTTTCTTCCTCAGTCATTAAAAGTAATTTTTTTCGATACTCTAATAATTGAATTCGTTTATTTTCCATATTTTTTCCTCTTTTCAAGTTCAACTATAGCGTTCTTTTGTTTTGTTTTCAATAAAAAAAAGTTTTTTTGTATCAAATGTGATATAATAATGTCTAGAAGTGAGGTTTTTTTGCATGGATTATGATTTAAATTATATAGAGGCTTCTTATGATGCTGTAGAATTAAACGCGGTTTTTATAAAAGAATTTATTCGATTTAGAAAAGAAAATAATTTAACACAAGAGTTATTTTCAAAGTATTCTGGGGTTTCAAGAACCAAAATTGCTCGAATTGAGAATGGAAGCCATTCGCCTAGCGTTTTAAGTTTACTTGAAATTTTAGGTCCAATTGGCTACACCATCAAGATAGAAAAAGTTCCTAAAAAATAAGAGGAGTAAGATAAAAAAGTTGCAATAATAAAAAAATTACGCTAAAATTTTAGTAGTGGTGGTAAAAAAATGGATAAAGATCGAAAAATGTTTTTAGGAATTATTTTATTGTTACTCTTTTTTATGGTTTTTGTAGGGACAAGAGCTTTTAGAGATAAAAAAGAAGAAAATCCTAAAACGAGTGATGCTCTTCTTTTTAAAAAAGAATACGAATCTTTAAATAATGTGGTTCGTGAAAAGGATGGAAAAACGATTAAAGAAATAACGATTAGTCAAACGAATCCCGTAGAAATTGTTACCGAGGAAAAAGCCATTTCTTTATTAGAAAGTGGAACGGGTATACTTTATTTTGGTTTTCCCGATTGTCCTTGGTGCCGTAGTATGCTTCCTATTTTATTAAGTACTTTAGATAATATGAGTATCGATAAGCTTTATTATTTAAATGTTGCAACTATTCGAGATACTTTATCGTTAGATGATAAAGGTAAACCTGAGGTTAAAGTAGAGGGAACAAAAGGGTATAAGAGAATTTTAGAATTATTAGATAAAGAACTTTCTCCTTATTATTTAACAAATGATGAAGGTAAAAAAGTGGATACCAAAGAAAAAAGACTTTTTGCTCCAACTGTAGTAGGATTTAAAGAGGGAAAAGTGGTTGCCTTTCATGAAGGAACGGTTGAAACTCAAAAGAATGGCTATGATGATTTGACGGAAGATGAGCAAAAAGAATTGAGTACAATTTTTGAGCAGGTCATTAGTCAAGTGTATGATACCAATTGCGATGAAGCTTGTTAACTTCCTAAAAAGGGAAGTTTTTTCTTGTAGTCAATTTCTACTTTTTATATAATGAAATAAGAGGTGAGAGAAATGGAGCTGGTTTCTTTACTTCCTGCCGACCAATACATCGTTGTTAATCGAACGATTTTAACTGAAGTGGAACGGAAAAATTTAATTAGTCTTTATGAGCCGATTATTGGCTATGCAGCGGTGAGTTTGTATCTAACTTTATGGCGAGATTTGGACCGCTTGGAAATTGTTAGTCGTGATTATAATCATCACCATTTAATGACTCTTTTAAAATGTGATTTGGAGACCATTAAAGAGGCTAGAAAGAGTTTAGAAGCGGTAGGGTTAATTAAGACGTATGCAAAAGAAGGGGAACGAAACAGTTATGTGTATGAGCTTTATTCTCCGATGACGCCGAAAGAATTTTTTGCACACCCTATTTTTAATGTGGTGCTTTATAATAATTTAGGAAAACAAGAATATGAGTTTTTAAAACAAGAGTTTTTTGCTTATAAGATTGATTTAAAAGATTATAAAGATATATCCGCAACGTTAGATGAAACGTATAAAACGACGAGTCAAGTTTCTTTTGAAGCGGTGGGAAAGAAAGAACTTGCTATAGCTATTCATGATCAAGTGGATTTTGATTTGATTTTATCTAGTATTCCTAAAGAGGTTTTAAATGAAAAGAGTTTTAATAAGAAGACGAAAGAATTGATTAATAATTTAGTTTTTACTTATAATTTTGATACGTATAAAATGATTGATTTAATACGTTTAGTAATTCAAGAAAAAGGTTATATCGATAAAGAAGAGTTAAGAAAAAGTGCTCGTAAATATTATCAATATCAAAACAATGGGAAGTTACCTACATTGGTTTATCAAATGCAACCAGAGTATTTAAAAAGTCCTAGTGGAGACAATACAAAAAGAGGAAAGATATTGGCTATTTTTGAAAATACGACGCCTTTTGATTTTTTAAAGAGTAAATATAAAGGACACAATCCTACAAACCGAGATGTGGCTTTGGTCGATAGTTTGCTTCAAGATGTAGGGCTTAAACCAGCGGTAGTGAATGTTTTAATTGATTATGTCTTAAAAAAAAGCGATAATAAATTAAGAAGAGAATACGTAGAAACGATTGCGGGACAATGGAAAAGAATAGGGATTGAAACCGCTCAGGATGCCATGGCGATTGCAGAGAAAGAACATAAGAAATATAATAAGAAAATCAGTGATAAGAAAGATAAGATTATTGAGCCTGTATGGTTTAACGAACGTTTAGAAAAAGAATCCATGAGCGAAGAGGAAACTATAGAATTAGAAACGATTTTAAATAAATATAAGAGTTAGAGGTTTTTTATGAAAAATTTAAAAGAATTAACAAAAGCGGAGCGTTTTGATTTACAACTTGAAAGTGATTTTGATGAGGCTTTAGAGGATGACGATTTTAAGAAATTAATTAAAAGTTTAAATCGACCTAAAAAAGAAATGATGAAGTACACATCAAGACTTAAAAATACTTGTCAAGAAATTAAAAATTGTCGAAATTGTCAAGGGTTGTTTCAATGTCAAAATGGTTTAGAAGGACATATTGATACTCCGAAAATAGAAGAAAACCGTCTTTATTTTACTTATTATCCTTGTAAGTATTACCAAAAGATGGTTTTAAAAGATAATGAAAGCAATCGTTTGAAAAAAGTGATGTTAAAAGATATTGATTTAAAATTAAATGATAAAAAGCAATCGAAAGTGATTAAATGGTTGGATACGTTTTATGACCATTTTGATTTAGGAAAAATACAGAAAGGTCTTTATTTGCATGGGAATTTTGGTTCAGGAAAAACATTTTTAACGAGTGCGTTTTTACATGAATTAGAAGAAAAAAAGAATATTCATGTGGAAATAATTTATATTACAGATTTAATAAGAGATTTAAAGGATGATTTTTTTGAATTTGCGGATAAGATGGATTGGTATTGTAAAGTAGAGGTTTTGATGCTTGATGATTTAGGGGCGGAAAAAGTGACCGATTGGGTAAGAGATGAAGTGTTAGGGCCACTTTTACAATATCGTATGAGTCAAGGGAAGACTACTTTTTTTACTTCTAATTTGACGATTGAAGAGTTAGAAGAACATTTTTCTTTAACTAAGAGTTCAGAAGATAGAGTAAAAGCAAGACGCCTTATTGAACGAATTAAGTATTTGACTGTTGATATGGAACTGGTAAGTGAGAGTCGACGTGAAAAGCGAGGTATTCATGAATAAGGTTTTCATTTCTAATGAACAATCTAGTTTGCAACGAATTGATTCGAAATGTATTGATTGTGGTCAATGTTTAGAGGGTTGCAAAACTTGTAATGGTTTAAAGGATGGAGATTGTATCCATTGTGGAGCTTGTATTTTAAAGTGTCCCATGGGGGCTTTAGTTCCAAAATACAATTATAAAGAAGTGATAGCGAATCTCCATGATGAAGAAAAGATCGTTGTGGCATCAGTCAGTCCAGCGGTTCGAGTGAGTATTGGGGATGAGTTTGGTTATCCTCCAGGAGCTTTTTTAGAAGAAAAGCTGGTAGGGGTTTTAAAGGCGTTGGGTTTCGATTATGTTTTAGATACAACTTTTGGAGCGGATTTAACGGTCATGGAAGAAGCAAGTGAATTTATAGAACGTCTCAATCAGAAAAAAAGACCCATGTTTACTTCATGTTGCCCTTCATGGGTCGCTTTTATGAAAAAGTATCATGAGAACGATTTAGGTCTTTTATCGAGTACGAAAAGTCCTATTAGAATGCAAGGAGCAATCATTAAGACTTATTTTGCTCAACTTAAACAGTTAAATCCAGAAGATATAGTTACGGTTTTTGTTACACCTTGTGTTTCTAAGAAAACTGAAATTTTAAACGATGTTTTTTGTGATTATGTCATTACAACGAGTGAGCTTGCGATGATGATTCGGGAACAAAGTCTTGATTTTAAGACTGTTTCAGAAAAGAAGTTTGATTCTCTTCTTGGAAAAGGAAGTAGTTCAGGTCTTATTTTTGGAGCCAGTGGAGGGGTTTTAAATGCGGTGATACGGACAAGTTATTCTTTACTTAATCGTGAAGCACCCCCTCATGAATTGGTTGAACTATCCCATTTAAAGGGAACGGATTCTTTTAAAGAAATGGAAGTTGATTTAAAGGTTTGTAAAATAAACGTAGCGATTGTGTATGGACTTCGTAATCTCAATTCATTGTATGATTCTTTGAAGGAAAAGTATGATTTAATTGAAGTGATGACTTGTGATCTTGGTTGTGTTGGGGGTGGAGGGCAACCGATTGTTCCTATCAATAAAAAGGAAGAATACATTCGTGAGAGACGAAAAAGTTTGTATCAACAAGATTCTAATGAAACTAGTTTTAGTTATGACAATCCTGAAATTAAAAAGATTTATGATACATTTTTAGATCATCCTTTAAGTAAGAAATCAAAAGAGTTGTTACATAATAATGATAATGCTGGAGAAAGATAATCTTTCTTCTTTTTTTGACATTTTTTTTAAATTCTTTATGTTAAATTTTATTAGAATCATTGAAGCGTTCGAATTAAATAAATTGCGCTGTTGGTTCTAATTTTTTATTGATAAATGATTTAAGGTTATGTATAATTGAATTGATAATAAGGTATGTACAAATACGTTATGTATAGGTGATTGAAGGGAAAGATTTACTTATGTTTGAAGATTATAAAAAGAAGAAAAAACAGTTAGAAAGTTTTGATAAGAATAAAAAAAGAAATCGAATGATTTTGTTTTCAGTGTTAGGGATTCTTTTTGTAGTAGGAGCCCTTACTCTTTTTAAAACGTTTGCATTTTATAAAGAAGAAGCAGAGTTTAATGTGATAAGAGGAAGAGTGCCTAACTTTGTAGCGAATGATTTAATGCTTGCTATCCAAGTGGATGGACAAGCTGTAGAAACGCTTCCTAGTGATCGAAAAGGTTATAAAGTCAGTATCACTTGTGACCATGATGCCACAGGAACATGGGATTATGAAGAGTGGGGACCTAATATAAGAAATATGACGGGAAAAACAAAGTGTAGTATTAATTTTGAAAGTATTTATACGATTTATGTCAATGGAGAAAAAGTTAATGCGTTTCCAAGTCAAGGAAATTATGAAACGAGTATGACTTGTGATAAAGGAAGTGCGAGTTGGAATAAAGAAGAGTGGCAACCCAATGTGAGTACTTTTGATCCAGAGATGAAATGTGATGTGGTGTTTACGGGAAACGATTACTTGTTTACAACTATCATCGTCAATGGGGAAGAACAAACAACTTTGCCAGAAAAAGGAGTGTATCCCATCGAGTTTACTTGTGAGAATGGAAGTGGAACGTGGGATCGAGTTAATTGGAAACCTGTTATGAGTGAGTTAAATGCGAATACAAAATGTACAATAAAGTTCTCATCGCTTTATAATGAAGCGACATTAAATGGAGCGGATCCAAACTTAGGAGATGAGATGGTGCCAATCTTAATTGGAAGTGGTGGAAGTGTCACTTATGCTAATCCCCAAACAGAGTGGTACAATTATGCTAATAAGAATTGGGCGA
>CAOKAG010000003.1 GCA_948466395.1 uncultured Mycoplasmatota bacterium | reverse complement strand
ATTATGGCTAATACCACAATAACCGCCATTAACTCAACAATAGTAAATCCTTTTTGTTTCATAAAACGCCTTCTTTCTTGCTATTTGATTAGAGATTTTTTGCTTCTTTAATCCTTAGATGGTTCTCTCTATTATGTTTAAATTTTATATTAAACCCTATAAATTGTCAATATGTCTTAAAAATTAAATAAAAAAAGATTTTATTTCAATTGTTGTTGGAGCTATTATTATGCCTCTTTTATGATTTAAAATCTAAAAATCGCTTGAAGGAATGATGTCGTAAAAAAAAGAAGAAAAATTTTTCTTCATCTATTTAAAACACTAATAGTGTACTTTATTTTATGCTATGGTCGAAATTATGTGATACTTGTTGTTTTTTATTTGAACCTCTATGGTTCCTTCCTTTTGCGTATTCAAGCTTTTTATTTTGAGTTTTTTTAGTGTTTCCATCGTTTCTGTTGAGGGATGATGGTACCTATTCTTCCTACCTGATGATATGATGGCATAATTAGGGTTTACTTTTTTTAAAAATTGTTCATCACTACTGTTTTTTGATCCATGATGCCCTAATTTTAAAAAAGTTGCTTTTATTTCTTGATTCAATAACGTTCTTTCAACTGTTTTTGAGGCATCTCCTGTAAATAAGAAGGAAAATGGTTCAATTTTTATTTTAAATATAAGACTGTTGTCGTTTTCATTATTGTATCTTTTCGTTTTGAAAAACTCAATTTGAAACGCTTTAAACACATAGTTTTTTACGCTGTTTAATCTTTTTTCAATTTCTTGTTCTTCTTTATTTTTGCTTCCTTGATTTAATAAAACATTTTCTATTTTAATCGCTTCACTTAATTTTAATGTGTAACCTAAATGATCCAAATCGCCATGAGTAAGAATAAGTAAATCTATTTTAGTAATTTTAAGGCTTTTAAAAAAAAGAATTAAATTTTTTGTTAAATCATACTCTTTCTTTCGCTCTTGCCACTCTTCTTTATCATAGCTTAGTTTTCCACCTGTATCGATTAAAATCACTTCTTTTCTCTGGGGTGAAATTAAGAGCGTAGCGTCACCTTGACCCACATCCAAATAATAAACATGGTAAGAACCATCCCACAGATTTTTGTTATAAATTAATAGACAAAATCCCACTAATAAAAGAAGGTATCTTTTCTTTTTTCTTTTTATTAAAAGAAGTAAAAATATGTAATAAATTAAAATTTCAATGATTTTAATTTTACCTACAACAATTGAAAAAGAAGCAATGGCGGCTCGTTCATTTAATACAGATAAAATTGAAATTGATAATTTAAAAAGAGGTAAGGCCATTGGAAAAATAAAAGTTATAAGGGCTAAAGGAAAAATCAGCGTACTGACTAATGGCACAAAAATGACATTATTTATAATAGACGTTATATTTATCTCATAATTCATAAAAAGGGATAGAGGCAAACTAAAACTAAACGTAATCAGACTTATTTTAACTAGATTTAAACATTTATTAGAGGGTTTTAGTTGACCGCTACAAAAAAGAAGGGAAAAAGTTATGACAAAGGTCAACCAAAATCCCATTTGATAAAGATAAAAAGGATTTTTCAAAATTAATAGACACGCTGTTAATACTAAAATTTTTATTTTGGAAAAATTCCAATGGCACCATTTATTTAAATCTAATAAAAACATAAAGAGTATGGCTCTTAAAAAGGAAATGGTTAGTCCTGTGATTATTAAATATAGAATAAGCACGAGATAAATTATGATTTTTTTTCCTTTTACTTTTTTTAATATCTTGTTTAGTATTAGATAAATTAATGATAAATGCATGCCAGATAATGCAAACAAATGACTGACTCCATTGGCTGTAATGGTTTCAAATTCTTCTTGCTCAATCCAGGTTTTATCGCCAAGAATGAAAGCGTTTAAATAAGGATGATTTTCTAAACCCTTTATTCTAGTAATAAAACAATTTTTTAATTGGTCTAATAACGCCATTTTATCTTCTTTGATGGTTAATTGATCCGCTATAAAAGTAAAATAAATTTGATTATTGTATAAATATTTTTCATAATCAAAGGTATTAGGAAGCGTAGCTGGTCTTCGCTCGCCTTTTTTCCCATATAAGTTTAATGTTAAACCTATTTTTAATTCTTTTTGCAGTTGTTCTTTTTCTTCTTTCTTTTTTATCGTGTAGGTTACTTTTACTTTTTCTTTTTTCTTTAAAATTAAACTTAATTTATCTCCATCTATTGTAAAAGAAACAATTTTCCCTTCAAGAAAAGTGGTATTTTCATTATAAATCGAATGATATTTTATTACCTTAGTCCCAATAAACGCATAGATACAACTTAAACTAATTAAAAGAAAAAAGAAGCTCTTAGATTGTAATAAATTCTTTAATTTTTTCAAAAAGAGCTTCTCCTATCCCTGAAACGTTTAAAAGGTCTTCAATTTTAGTAAAAGGAGTGTTTTTTCGATATTCAACTATACTGATGGCTTTGGATTCCCCTATTCCATTTAAAGTCATCAGTTCCTCTATAGTGGCACTATTCAAGGCGATTTTTTCCTTTGTTGGGGTTATTGTCGGACTCGTTGATGGACGTCCTTCTTGCGTGTTTTCTATTTTATTTTGGTTTTCTCTCTTTTCTTTTTTTAGTTCTTCCTTAGACATAACAACAATCATATCTTCATTTTTTAATTTTTTGCTTAAATTGATGTTCTCTGTGGTTCCATTTGTTTTAAGACCTCCCGCTTTTTTTAGTAAGTCATTAATAATGGCTCCTTCTTCTAATTCATAAACCCCTGGTTTTTTTACGTATCCTTTTAAATC
Organism: uncultured Mycoplasmatota bacterium; assembly: GCA_948466395.1. GTDB lineage: Bacteria > Bacillota_I > Bacilli_A > RF39 > UBA660 > MGBC108787. The sequence continues at coordinate 73,087 of CAOKAG010000003.1, read as the reverse complement.
CACTATTAGTTTCTTTTTAGGTTCTTCTAGAGGAACTTCTTCTTGAATTTCAGGACAATCACAACTTATTTCTGCTCTTTCTACGTCTTGTTTAGAAAAGGATTGATAAACAAAATAACCGTTTGAAGCTATCAATAAAAGAATTATAATTAATAAAATATAGGATTGTTTTAAATAGAGTTTCATTCTCTCCAATGTTTTCACCTCCTATAATTATATATACCCTTTGATTTGGTCTTTTCCTTTTTTAATAAGGTAATTTTGTTTTATTTTTAGATAAGCTTGCAATTTCTTTTCGATATTTTGCTTTTTTATTTTCAATAGCCACTCTTTCAACGACAAAAAGCATGATAATTAAACTTAAGGCATAGCTTCCACCATAAGTTAAAAAAGGAATGGGAACACCCGTTAATGGAATAAGTGCCAATACGCCCATTAAGTTAACCATTAAATGTAAAAATAAATATGAAAACGTTCCATAGCATAAAATTCTATTTCTTACATTTCCACTTGCCTCTTTTCCTATTTTTAAAATACGATATAAAATAAAGATGTAGCCTAGTAAAACGAAAACTCCGACGATTGCTCCTAATTCTTCTACCAGTATAGGAAAGATAAAATCGGTATGAGCTTCTGGCAAATATAAATATTTTTGACTTGAGTTTCCTAATCCTACACCAAATAAGCCTCCATTATGAATCGCAATAAACCCATTGCAGACTTGATACCCTGTTTCCTCAGCGTAGCGAGTACAAGGATTTTTAAATTGTAAACGACTTAATTGACGAGCGTTTAACAAATCGGTTCCGCTATAAAGTACAATCACGACTAAAAAAAGCAAAGCTATACCAATGACTTTAAATAATTTTAGTTGATTTTGTTTTTCTAAAGGTAGCGTCATAAATATTAAAAAGGCCATGCCTCCAATAATAATTGCGCCCCCTAAATCAGGTTGCATTGCTACTAAAATAAAAATAATGCCCGCAACGACTAGAGGAATTAAATTAAAATAAAGATTCTTCTTTTGTTTTTTTAATCGATAGTTATAAAATTCTGCCATAAAAAAGATTAAAGCAGGTTTGGCAAGTTCTACAGGTTGATAACTAAATATGCCTTTACGGAACCAACTTTGAGCGTTATTACTGACAAAACCAATAAATAAAACGGCCGTTAAAAGACTAAGTGTTAAACCCATCAAAAGATAGGCTGGCCATTTATATTTATAAGTAGGAATATTAATGATGATTAATCCTATAAATACACCTAAAATGACAAAAATGAGTTGCTTAATAAAAAAGTAGTACGAAGACACTTTATAACGTAAAACAGCGGATACACTAGAGGCACTTAAAATAATCACTAATCCCAATATGGAATATAAAATGATCATTAAAAATAATGTTTTGTCCATTTTGCGCATGTTTTCCATTACTGACTTCAGTATTCCTTTTTGCATGTTTTTTCACCTATTATAATCATAACATAGGTTTCTCCATAATAAAAATCTTTTTTTAGGTGGTTAACATGAACAATTTTTTTCATTATTAATACACTATATTAGATACATAAAGGAGGTATCATATATGTATTATTATGGAAATAATGGCTACTATAACGCTGGTTATGGAGCTGCTTGTTCTCCTTGTTCTTACAATACTGGCTACGCTGGTTATACTTCTGGTTATGGTATAGGTGGCGCTATATGGATCGTATTATTTATTCTTTTAATTATCATCATCGGTGCTGGTTGGAATTGGGGAAACAATAATAACTAGGAAGTTTGACTTCCTTTTTTTTCTTTTTTTTGTTAAAATAATGTCTGAAAGAAAGGGATTTGTATGCAATTGCCACCCATTACAATTTTAGATGAAAAGGATAAAAGACTCCACCAAATAAGTAAAGAGGTTGTGTTTCCTTTATCACAAGAAGATAAAAAAAATATTAAAGATATGCTTACTTATTTAAAAATGAGCCAAATGGATGACTATAATGAAAAATATCAATTAAGAGCTGGAATGGGACTTTCCTATGTCCAAATTGGAATTTTAAAACGCATTTTTGTAGTTGTGGATGAAGTTGAAGACAATGTTTTTCAAGATTACGTTCTCATTAATCCAAAAATCATCAGTAATAGCGAAGAACTGATTTATGTGGGTGAAGGAGAAGGTTGTTTAAGTATCAATCGCCCTACTGAAGGTATTATTCCAAGATACGCTAGAATTACTGTAGAAGCTTATGATGTAGAAGGAAAAAAGTTCACTATTCGAGTTAGAGAGGATTTAAGCGTTGCCTTTCAACACGAAATGGATCATTTAAATGGTATCTTGTTTACCGATAAAATTGATCCCAAAGCGCCTTATAAAAATCAGGAAAAAATGAGAGAAATATAAAAAAGAACCTCAATTTAATATTGAAGTTTTTTTTAACTAATGTATTTGATTAATACTGGTCCTAGAATTATTAAAAGCATAATAGGTATGAAAAATAATACGGAAATTATGCTTATTTTTGTTGGCAATTTATTGATAATCTCTTTGACCTCTAAGAGTTTTTTATCTTGTAGATATTCAATTTGATTATTGATGGTATTGATGATACTATTCCCAAAAATACTTGCTTCGGTTAAGTTTAATATTATGCTATTGATTGAATCACTTGGTATTCTTTCTTTCATATCTTTTAGAGCTTCATTAAAACTTTTGCCTAATTTCATTTCAGCGTAGGTTTTTTTGAATTCATTTGAAAGTTCATTATCTATATTGTTTGTAGTCATCTCTACTGCGTATTTTAAGTTACGGGTTGATTCTAAAGTTAGATTAACGATTTGAAAGAAAAAAATGGCTTCACTTTCTAATTTTTTAGTTCTTTTTTTTATTTGATGATCTAATATTATTTTTTCAAAAAAATGGTAAAAAATAAAAGTAATTAAAGGGGCCATTAAAAAACTATTTTTTACTAAAAGAAAGACAAGTATAAATATAAAAATTGCTAGAATAAGACGTATGGTTAAAAAAGATTGGGCATTCATTTCATAGTTTGAGCCTAATAACTTAATTTTCTTTTCAATTTTTTGAATACTTTTACGACGAAAAGTTTTATATATAAAGCGATTTCTGTTCATTCCATGTTCACCTTTAATACTTTCTTGATTATCATTACATATAAAATAAATAAAGAGAGGATGATTAAAAACAATGCTATTCCTAAGGGATGTTCAAATAAAGGGTTAAAATAGGTTGGATTTAAAATATAAATGATTAAAGTAAACACAAAAGGCAGCGCTATTAATATACGAAAAACAAATAGACTGGCACTGGTTAAGCTTTTCATCTCATTGGTTAGTTTCTTTTTGTTGTAGAAAGATTTTTCTATTGAATTAAATACCCGAACAATGTTTCCTCCTGTTTTACTTAAAAGGGTCAAAGAAGAAGCAATGTATTTCGCATCTTCTAGTTTTACTCGATCATAGAAACGATTAAACACCACATCTAAACTTAAACCATAAGTGATGTCTAAATAAATTTTTTTAAATTCATCTGCAATAGGTCCATCTAATTCATTTTTAACGGTGATAATAGCTTGAATAATGTTTCTTCCTGCTTTAAAACTGTTATTCATTATAATAATCGCTTTTAATAAATCTTCTTCTACCTTTTTTCTTTTTTGATGAAATTTTAAAATTAAAAAGAAATCTAATAAGTAGAAAGAACCAATAAGAGTAATAAGAAGGGTTATAAAATTAAAATTTTTAGTGTTGATTAAATAAGTGAATAAGGAAAGGATTAAAAATACAAAGACGATAAAAAATTTGGTAGATAGAAAATCCATCCCTTCTTTGGTTCCTTTTTCTTCAAAAGAAATGTATTTTTCATATTTTTCAGCGTATTTTACGAATAAAGATGATTTTTTTAAAATTTTTGACCCTTTTAGAATGATTTTATTAATTAAAATTGTTAATTGATCAAAGAAAGAAATTTCATCAATGGTTTTAGAAAGTAAACTAAAAGAATCAAACCTTTTTTCTAATTTTAGGATTTGAATTTGTTTAATAATAGTAAATATAAGAAAAAGAAAGACTAAAATCAATATTATTTGAGCTATTATTAGTACCATAAAATCATCCTTTCTTTTTATTTATTAATAAATTTTCCAAAAATGTCTTCTAAATCGTTAAGTCCACGTGAGATTAATTTTTTATAAACACGAGGTATGTTCTTATAAAGAACAAACTCCCCTTCTACACTGCCCGATTCAGTGATGCCTAATTGATTAAATTTAAATATTTCTTTTAATTTAATGCGATCTTCTTGAAACCCTTCTAATTCACAGATCGAGGTTACTTTTCTTTTTCCATCGTTCATTCGTTCGATATTAACAACAATATCAATCGCATTTGTGATGTATTCACGAATGGCTTTTATTGGAATGTCTAATCCACTCATCAATATCATGGTTTCTAAACGATTTAAAGCATCAATTGATCCGTTTGCATGAAGGGTTGTTAAAGAACCATCGTGTCCTGTATTCATAGCTTGAAGCATATCAAATGCTTCTTTTCCTCTTACTTCTCCAACAATAATTCGATCTGGGCGCATACGAAGTGAATTGCGAACTAAATCGCGAATGGTTACTTCATTGTTGCTTTCATAATTTGTAATTCTTGTTTCGAGAGAAATAACGTGTCTTTGATGTAAATGAAGTTCAGCTGCGTCTTCAATAGTAATAATACGTTCATGGGAACCAATAAAACTACTTAGAATGTTTAAAAGCGTTGTTTTTCCACTACCTGTTCCTCCACAAACAATAATGTTTAATTTTCCTTTGACCGCAGCTTCTAAGAAACGAGCCATATAAGGAGTAAGTGACCCCATTCGTATGAAATCTTCAATGTTGGTCATATTGCTTTTAAATTTACGAATAGTTAAAACTGGACCTTTGGTCGATAGTGGTGGTATGACCGCATTGATTCTCGAACCATCACTAAGTCTTGAGTCTACCATGGGATTGGAAGTATCAATGGTTCTTCCTAAGGGTTCGATAAGCCTTTCAATTGTTCTCACGATGTGTTCGTCGTCAATAAAAGAAACGCTTTCATCTTTTATCAGTTGACCATCGATTTCAATATAAATTTCATTAGGACTGTTTACCATGATTTCAGATATGTTTTTATCTTCTAAAAGTTCAGTTATGGGTCCATAACCATTAATTTCATTGTCAATTAAATGATACAAATGGTTTCTTTCGGTATTGGTTAAGTCATACCCTTCTGTTACGGTATCAATCTCTTCATTGATAAATTCAGAAAGATTTTTATCTTCAGGAATTTCTTTGTCAATTAAATTTTCAACAATATTGGTTCTTAAATCATCTAATAATTTTTTATCAGGAAACACTTCATAATCGGAGTAGATCGCATTACTCATTGATTTTCTTTCAATATTAAAAGCATCTAATAAACTAGATTTGCTCAAGATTCTCACCCTCTTCTATTTCTTTTTTATTTTGATCAATAGTATCTAAAGCAATATTCATATAAGTACTGTATTCTTTATTAAACGTATTTGGCATTTTCTTTTGAAGGGTAATAATTTCACCATTCATTATAAAAGTGTCAATGTTTTTCATATAAAAATTTGTGGATAAAGTGTAGTCAATGTTGGCTTTGATTACATTTTTAATATCAAAAATTGAAAAATAGTCTTTATAAGGATCTCGACTGTTGTTTAATAGAATTTTATAATTGGTTATATTAGAATCTTTAAAGATACTGATTAAGGACTTCATATTTTTTAAATCCAATGGATCATTGGTTAAAACAAAAAGAATGTAATCGACGTTGTCTAATGTGACAACGTTTACTTCATTTAAGTTATGATTCGTATCAATTAAAACCATATCGTAATTGGCTTCCGCTTTTTGAATTAGGATATCAATATATTTAGAATCAATTTTATTTGCTTGACGAGGATCTTTTGGACAAGGTAATAAATCTATATAATCATCGTATTTGGTAACGTAATTTTTAAAATCTTTGTAACGATTGTTGTTATAGTCATCGACAAAATTGTAAATGTTTTTGTCAAAAGGACGATTTAAAGCAATACTAACTCCCCCACTTGATAAATCTAAATCAATAATGAGAACTTTTTTTTCTAAATGTTCGTACACTCCTGCTAAATTAATCGTCGTTACCGTTTTACCGACTCCACCTTTTGCTGAGAAGATACACATGGATTTTCCTTTTGTTTTTGACATACGTTTTCCCTCTATTCTTTTTTTAAAATTATTTTATCTTGATTGACTTGAAAGGTCATATTTAAATGAATTTTATAGTTTTCAATTCCAATTATCTGACCAAAAATGCTTTCTATTTCGTACTCATTTGCTACACTAATGGTTTCATTCTGCACTTCTAAAATTAAATGATGGGTAGGAATTTTATTCTTTTCAAATGAATCAATGATTTGGTCTTGATAATCGTTTTCAAAGCGTTTTTGATAGCTGTTTTTTATTATCGTCTTAGTGGTTCCATTTAATTTATTTTTCTCTTTTAAAAGCATTCCTGTATCAACGATAAAAGCTAAAAATAAAATAAATACAGGCAGAATGATGACAAATGAAATTAACGTTTGACCTTTCTTATTCATCATAAATCACACGCTCAACTTTTACTTCCCATGGGTTTGATAGAATTAAGTTTATTCCAGGTGTAATCATGTCTAATTTTTTAGATAGTTTAAATCTTTTATAAACCGCTTCTTTTTCAATATTTAAAGCTATCTCTTGATGATTTAAGTCAAAGTTTCTTTTTATGTTTTCCTCTGTTAAGCCATTTTGATAGCTTGTAATAATATCGTCCATTCTACTTTCTAATTTATTTTGCATATATAATACTTTTCCAATATCGATACATGCAAAAATCATAAAAATAAAGATGGGCAAAATCATTACAAATTCTACTAGTGCCTGACCTTTTTTATTTGGTAAGGACATATTCTCACCCCTCTATTTTAAATTATTATAACACGAAAAAAAAAGATTGGAAATAAAATTTCCAAAATCAGCTTTCTTTTTTCTTTTCTTGACAAGTGCCTTCGCCTGGCTTGTCTCCTTTTACGTATTCTTCATCGGTTAAGGAACAAGAGGTCTTTGTTATGGAGTCTTTTAAATACCCACCAAAGTAATTGACTATAGCTATGGTAATGACACTTATTATGGCAACAATTAAAACGTATTCTACTAGTGCTTGCCCTTTATTATTTTTTATCATTTTAATCACCTACTGTCGCTATAAATACTATACCTTAAAGTCACTATAAAGTCAATTTTTAATCTTAAACGAAGTTATTTTGATGCTCAAAGATGGACTCATTATTGAGAAGAATTCGAAAGAAAAGTGGAATTTGTGAAGAAATTCTTGTTCTTAAGTTAAGAAAGCTTCTAAAATAAATGGCAAAGCTTTATTTTTTTGGAATAACTTTATTTTTATGTGCTATGATTTAATAGGTGACATAAAATGAAATTATACTTAAATGAAAAGGACATTCCAATTATTATAGCAAACACTTTTTCTAAACGTCTTGTTGGACTTATAGGAAAAAAAGAGATTGATTTTGGCATGTTTTTCCCAAAATGCAATAGTATTCACACGTATTTAATGAAAGAAGAAATTGATGTTTTAGGTTTAAATGAAAAAAACGAAATTATTTTTATTGAAAGAAATTTAAAAAAGAATAGAATTATTAAAATCAATCGAAGTATAAAAAAAACCAGTATTTTAGAATTACCTAAAAATACTAGTGAACGTTTAAAATTAGGAATGAAAATCGATTTTATTCTCTAAATTCAAAGACGTAATCCAAAATCTGAACTTCATCTCCATAGTGGGCTCCAAGATTTAAAAGTTCTTCTTCCACTCCCATGCCTTTTAATTTACGGGCAAAACGAGCCACCGCTTCGTCTTCGGTGAATCGAGTCATTTTAAATAAATTTTCAATTTCTTCGCCTTCTAATAGCCAAATGTCTTCATCACGGCGAATGGTGTACGGTTTTTCTTCTTTAAATTTATAAACAATATAATCTTCATAGTCCTTCTTTTCATAAAGAGTTGTTTCAGGTAGGTTTTCTAATAAAGTAGCGATTCCTTCTAATAAAGCTTCAAAACCTGTGTTATTTAAAGCGCTGACTTCAAAAATAGGGATATTTGGAAGGGCTTTTTTTATTTTTTTTAAGTTTTCTTGAGCTTCTGGTAAATCCATTTTGTTAGCAATAATGATTTCTTTTTTATTTTTTAAGTTGTCATTAAATGCGTCAATTTCTTTTCTTATTTTGTAATAATCGTCTAGGGGATCACGTCCTTCAAAAGAGCCGATATCCAAAACATGTGCTAAGATTTTTGTTCGCATGGCATGACGTAAAAATTTGTCTCCTAAGCCGACACCACTCGATGCGCCTTCAATTAATCCTGGTAAGTCTGCCATAACAAATGATTTTTCATTTTTAAGTTTGATAACGCCTAAATTTGGATTTAAAGTAGTGAAATGATACGCCCCAATTTTGGGTTTAGCGCTACTTATGACGCTTAAAATGGTTGATTTTCCTACACTTGGCATCCCTACTAAACCGACATCGGCCATGACTTTTAATTCACATTTTAAAACCACTTCTTCGCCAGGCGCCCCTAATTCACTAAATTTCGGTGCGGGGTCATTATGAGTCGCAAAGGCTTTATTTCCTCTTCCTCCTCTTCCACCATGAGCAATGGTTATTCTCTCTTTATCTTTGGTTAAATCCGCTAGAACTAAATGGTTATCCGCGTTGTAAAGAGTTGTTCCTTCAGGTACTCTTAAGATGATGTCTTCAGCATTCGCGCCGTTTCGATTGCTTCCACTGCCATTTTTACCTTTATCTGCTTTGATTATTTTTTTATAACGTAAATCTATTAACGTTTTTAGACTTTTGTCCACTTCAAAGATGATGTCTCCGCCTTTTCCTCCAGAGCCTCCATCAGGTCCCCCCATAGGAATGTATTTTTCACGTCGAAAAGAGGTACACCCGTCCCCGCCTTTTCCAGCGTATAATTTAATGATCACTTCATCTACAAACATGATGATTTCCTCCATTTCTTTATTATTTTCTACTTTTTCTTTTTCTTCATTCGTTAAACCACGAAATTTGTTTGCTTATTTTTCTTTTTAATAGATGTTGTTCGTTTTTTGAAAGAAAAAGTCCTAATTCTAATCGTTCTTCAAATGAAAGATGAGGAATTTCTTCTTGAATTAACCGTGCCTCTTGTTGAAAGCCTATTTGAGTTAAGTAATAAAGTGTTGGGTTCTTCTTTTTTTCATAGCTGTCAATCATTTGCTCATATAAGCAATATAAATAATAACGCTTTAATTCGAATAGTTCTAAACTTTCAGCGATTTGAATCAACATTCTTAAACTATTTAGATTTGCAAAACGTTCAAGGGGACAGTACCTGTAATTTTTTTGATAGATCTTTTCTTTTTGTTTATCTTTTAATAACCAGATTTTTTTCTCTATAGGCTTTTTCGCTTTTTTATACCCTATTTCCGTATCGAAACAAAGTCGACTTATTTTTACTTTAAGACTTTCTTCTTTTCCAAAACAATTTTTAAAGTCTTGAATGTGTTCTAACTCATGAAGTAAATAGTCACTCACATAAAAATATTCAGCACTTTTTCTTTCAAAAGTTTTCCATTTATACATTACTCCTTTTTCAACAAAACTTTCTAATAAGCTTTTTAATGAAAAATAGAAATGATTATTTATTGGATTGTATTCATAGCGATTTCTACATAAAAATGAAACTTTTTTTAAATAGTCTTCCAGTTCGTTTTGTTTACAAGCTATGTTTAAAAAAAGTTTAACGTAATCTTCTGTAATCCTTTTTTCTTTTTTTATCCAATCGTACATGAATAAAGCTAGTTTTTCATGATAATTCTTAGTCATCGTTAATCTTTAAAGCTAGCTTCTAAATAGTAAATAGGTCGCTTTTCTTTAAAATATTGAGTTTCAAAATCCGTCATAACATTTTTTATGTTTCTTTCATCATGGTGTAAATCTAAGCTGACTTTCTCAAAAGTATACCAATAGTTGCTTAAATTTTCTAATGATGATGCAAAGAGAATTTTATTGTCGGTTTTTAATATAATGTGCTTATTCTTTTTAAATATTCTATCGTAAAGTTTTAAATAAGGAATTGCAGTAAAACGTTTTTTTTCATCTTTCTTTTTTGGCCAAGGCTCAGAAAATGTTAAATAAATGGTGTTAATTTCTTTTCCAAAATAATCAATTATGTTGCTTGCATCTGCACAGATTATTTTTAAGTTAGGGATTTTTTTATTGGCAATATTTTTTATGGCCTTAGCGGTTTGATTTTTATCAAGTTCTAATCCAATATAATTCACATTCGGATTTTCTAAAGCCATTCTAATAATAAAAGAACCATACCCCATCCCTAGTTCTAAACAAATAGGATGGTTATTATTAAATAAGGCTTGCCATTTATTTTTATAATTTTCTGGTTTTTTTATTAAATAATCACTGTCACTTAAAATATTCGACGCGTTTTTAACCACTTTATAACGCATGAAGCCACCTTCTTTCCCTTATATTTTATCATGTATACGGTTAGATGTAAATCAACGAAAGAAATATTCAATGATTTACAAGGGTCATAGAATCCATATAAACTGCATGATGAGATCATTTTAAGTACTAAGAGTCAAACTAGGAAAGGAAGTATACTTGATAGCAACGCTATTGAAGATGGAATCTATACGAAATTAAATGAATTATTTAGACAGTATCACCATTTAGAAGAAGGTTTAACAAAGCATAAAAATCGTTATAGAGAACTATTACATTTATGTTTTCTTGAATTTGAAATTGATGAATGATGCCGCTCAAAAAGCAAAAAAAGCATTTACGCTTCGTAAACACTCACTTTTTTCTTATCTTTTCCACATCTTTCGAATTTTACAACACCTGTTATTTTAGCAAACAAAGTGTGGTCACGTCCCATTCCAACATTGGCACCTGGGTAAATTTTAGTCCCTCTTTGTCTATAAAGAATAGAACCCGCACTCACAGTTTGTCCATCACTTGCTTTTGCGCCTAGTCTTCTACCAGCACTATCACGACCATTTTTAGTAGAACCTTGCGCTTTGATGTGAGCAAAACGTTGGATGTCTAATTTAAAATTTAACATGTTAATCTCCTTCCTCAATTATTTTTACGTTTTTTGGGTATTGCCTTTCTACTTCTTTTAATAAATCAATCATATTTTTGATTAGTGTATCGGTTATTTTATCGTGTTCTTTTATTTTAATCAGCAATGATTCTTTTTCTTCTATAATAATGGTTTCTTTAAAAGCTAGAATTCCATTAATTGAAGTGGTGACAATACTTGATACCGCACTACAAACAATATCATGACCATAATTTGCATAATTTGCATGGCCACTGATTTTAATTGTCTCTTCTGTTATATGAATTTTAATCATCTTTATTTAACTTCTATTTTTTTAACAATAAGTTTCGTATAAGGTTGTCTATGACCTTGTTTGTTACGATATTTCTTTTTTGGTTTGTATTTGAAAACAACAATTTTCTTTTGTTTACCATGTTTTTCAACAGTACAGGTTATTTTAGCTCCATTAACCGTTGGATTTCCCCATTTACCATCTACAAATAAAACATCTGTAAATACCACTTCACTTCCAGCTTCTGTTGCTATTTTTTCAACATAGATGCTGTCGCCTTCGGTTACATAATATTGTTTTCCACCAGATTCGAATATAGCTTTCATTTTCATACCTCCTTTATTATTAAGACGCGCTGTTAAGGTAACTCTTGTTTTTTAACCTTTTCCAAGCGGTTTCAAGGAAAGCTCCTTTAAACATGTTTAATTCTATCAAAGATGCGGTTTCTTGTCAAATTTTTAAAAACATTTTATTCTATTCTACTTTTAAATTATAAAAATATTAATCTTCTTACCATTTTTTGGTTGTTACCAATTATTGTTTTTATTTCTTACTTGCTTCTCCATATACTAAGCATGAGGTGTTGAAAAGATGAAAAAAATAAGTATATTGTTATTAAATTTACTATTTTTATTTCCGAATGTCGCCTTAGCGTATTCTGATCGTATTCTTGTTGGAGGAGACAACATTGGTATTAATATTCACAGTCAAGGTGTGTTGGTTGTTGGTTTTTACAAAGTCAATGGGACACTAGTGCAAAGTAACCCAGCGATTCAAGTGGGAGATTCAATTCTTAAAGTCAATGAAACTCCTGTTGAAACCATCAATGAACTTACGAAGGCGATTGAAGAGAATATGGAAGGTGAAAGTGTTTCTTTAACCATTTTAAGAAACAATGAAGAAAAAAAATCGACTTTAACCCTTGTCAAACAAGATGAAACTTATAAAACAGGCTTATATGTTAAAGACAGTATCACTGGTATTGGAACCTTAACGTATATTGACCCTGAAACAAAAATTTTTGGTTCTTTAGGTCATGAGATTATTGAAGCGAATACCAATAAAAAAATTGAAGTCAAAACAGGAACTATTTTTAATAGTACCATTACGGGGATTAATAAAAGTACGAATGGAACACCTGGAGAAAAGAAAGCCAATTTTAATCCGAAAGATGTCTATGGTACCATTTATAAAAACACCGAATTTGGTCTTTTTGGAAAATACACCAAGAATCTACCTGATAGTCAAACCTTTGAAGTGGCCAGTAAAGAGGAAGTAAAAATAGGAAAAGCAACGATTTTAACTGTTTTATCGAATAACGTCGTCGAAGAATTTGAAATTAATATTACCAAAATTAATGAATACAATAAAATTAAAAATATTTCTTTTGAAATTACTGACGAAAAACTTTTAAAAGAAACAGGAGGAGTCGTTCAAGGAATGAGTGGAAGCCCAATTATTCAAAATAATAAAATTATTGGAGCGGTGACTCATGTTGTGGTAGATAAAGTTCAAACGGGTTATGGAATCTTTATTACTACCATGTTAGAAGAAGGCGAAAAAAATTAGCCTTCTTTTTTATTCGACATTTTTTTTAGTTTCTTTTTGTTAAACTCTCTTTAAGAGGTGAATGGATTTGAAAAAAAATCTTAAAATCGTTCTTTTTTCTTGTTTGTTGGGTACGCTTCTAGCTACACTTTTTTTCTTAAATATTAAAGAAAAAGCGGAGGCAAAAAATAAAAATACCCTTTTTGTTTTTCAAGTGGGTGTTTTTAAAAATGAACAAAATGCAATGAATTTAAGTCAACAGTTTCCTGTTACAAGAATTTTAAAAGATAAAGACTATTATCGAGTATTTATTGGGGCGACTTTAACTAATAAAACGCTTTTAAAAAGCTATTTTGATGGGTTAAAATACAACTATTATATTAAAGAAATTGATGTTCCCGAAGCCATATTGGGTAAAATAGGTCCTTTTGATGAACTCTTAAAACAAGCCAAAGAAGAAAGTTACGAAGCCATTATCAAAAATACATTGGAGACGTTGCCAGATGTCTTATCGAATTAAAGATTTACCAATAGATGAAAGACCTAGAGAGAAGCTAAAACAAAGAGGTGTTTTTTCTTTATCGAATGAAGAGTTGATTGCTATTATTTTAAAAACAGGTAATAAAGAAGAATCAGTGAAAGATTTAGCTATTCGTTTTATTAAAACGCTTCCTTCTTTTTATGAATTAAATAGTATAACTTATCAAGATTTAATAAAAATTAAAGGAATTAAAGAAGCAAAAGCGGTGACGTTACTGGCTTCAATTGAATTAGGTAAACGGTTGACGCTCCCTTCTTCTTCTAAGAAAAAGAAATTTACCAATGCGGAAGAGATTTATCAGTTTTTTCGTTTACAGATTTTAAATAGTAAACAGGAAAAACTTTTTTGTGTGTTTTTAAATACCAAAAATCAAATGATTCATTATGAAACGATTTTTATAGGCACACAAAATAAAAGCATTACGCATCCAAGAGAAATTTTTAATGCGGCGATAAAAAATAGTGCGGTCAAAATTGTTTTGATTCATAATCACCCTACTAATGATGTGACGCCTAGTCAAGAAGACATCGAGTTTACCCATCAAATTAAAGAAATTGGTCTTCTTTTAAAAATTCCTTTAATGGACCATTTAATTATTGGTGATACCCATTATTTTAGTTTTTTTGACCATGAAATGCTTTAATTTTAAAAAATTAAGCCATACTACTAGTAGGTGAAAGACGATGACTAAAAAAGGAAAAAATCTGCTCTATCTTCTTATTTTTATCTCGTTTCTTTTAAAAGAAGAAGTCTATCATTTTTTGTTTGCCAAAGAATTTTATCTGGCGGAATTAGAAATGGTAACTTATGCTAGAAACACCACTTTAGAAAAAAAGGAACAGGAACTCCTCCATTCGTATGGTTATTTGGATTCGATTCCCTATTCTATTGAACCTTCTAAAATTTTAATTCATAATCTGTATCAGTTATCTGATGAAATTATAATTTATAAAGGAGAAGAAGACCATATAAAAAAAAATCATTTGGTTATTAATGATTTAGGTCTTGTGGGCGTTGTCTCTAAAACCAATAAGCATAGTAGTCATGTTCGTCTTCTTTTAAATAATGAAACGTCTATTTCAGTTAAAATAAACGATAGTTATGGCATATTGAAGTGTAAAAATCGTGAACTTTATGTTGAAGGAATTAAAGTTGGTGATACGCTTTCAATAGGTGATCAAGTGTATACAAGTGATTTATCGCTTTATCCAGAAAATGTGCTAATTGGTTCAATTGAATCGATTGAAACCGATCGTTATCAGATTGAACACCGCTTGAAAATTAAGCCTTCGGTTCATTTTGATGATTTAAACTATATTAGTATTATTACGGATTTAAGAGGTGACTCATGATTTACCTTCATTTTCTTTTGGATATTTGTTTTTATAATTTTACCCCTTTTAAAACCAATCTTTGCCTTCTTCCTCTTTTAGAAAAGCGTGATTTTAAATTTTTTTTTATCTGGATTCTGATGATTGACTTTCTTTTATCTTTTCATTTGCGTTATTTTTTTATCTTCTTAGTGCTTCATTTTTTTAATCGTTTTATTAAACTTCCCCATTCTTTTTATTATCTTGTGCTTCGTTTTTGTCTTCTTTTTGTTCTCTACCATCTTTTTGTTTTTGTTTTATTTCAAAAATTAGAATTTAATATTTGGGGTTTTTTTATTGATTTACTTTTTCTTCGAATTGAATGTCTAAAATCCAACTCTTCGTCATACCATTACTAAGGTGAGAAAATATGGATGAGTATATGACGATTAAAAATCGTATTAAAAATAAAAGAAATTCTCTTGTTTTTAATAATAAGAAAAAAAAGAGTAATCCGAATCAATCGAAATACATTAGTCAGTTGTTTACACGAACACTTTTGAGTGTGATTTTGGTTTTGGCTTTTGCTATTTATATTAATATTAGCGATGAAAATCTCATTCGTTTTAATCATTCTTTTTTTAAAGAAAATTTGAAATTTACAGAGATTAACAATCTCTATGCAAAGTATTTTGGAGATATTTTGCCCGATAAAGTTGCTAAAACTACTCCTGTTTTTGACTCTAAGGAAACGCTAACCGATAAAATTACTCCTTATCTTGATCATTCTTATTTATTAACTTTAAGTACAAATGCTTTTAACTATTTAGAAAGTGGCATTATTGTTTTTATTGGAGAAAAAGAAAATTTAGGAAAAACGGTGATTGTTCAAGGGATTGATGGCACAGATATTTGGTATTCTAATTTAGAAAATTTTAATGGAACGATTTATGATTATGTTGAGAAAAATACCATTATTGGTCAGTTTAAAGAAAATAAGCCGATTCTTACCTTTATAGAGGATGGAAAAAATATTGGTTATGAAAACTATCTTTCCTAAGTTTAAAATTAATTCTTTAACGTATTTGATTTTTTTAAGTTTTCTATTAACGGGCTTTATAAAAAATATTTTACTTATTTTTTTAATTGTAGTAGTACATGAGTTGGGGCATTTCTTTTTTTTAAACTATTTTTCTTATGAAGTCGAGAAGATTGAAATCTATCCATTTGGGGGTGTCACCACCACTAATAAATACATCAATTCTCCTATTAATAAAGATTTAATTATTTATTTTGGGGGTGTTTTCTTCCAGCTTCTTTTGTTTTTAGTTTTTTATTTTTTATTTAAAAAAAATTGGATTCATGACAATACGTTTTCTTTGTTTCAAATGTATAATCAATCCATTCTATTTTTTAATCTTCTTCCTATACGACCTTTAGATGGCGGAGAAATTCTTCAATTGTTGTTGCAAAAATGGTTACCTTTTTATCGCTCTTTGGTTGTTATGAATTACATTTCCTGTTTTTTTATTGGGGTGTTTCTTTTGATTAATATAAAATGTAATTTAAATAATTATATTATCGTTTCCTTTTTAATTGGCAAGACCTTGATTAGTTTTCGTGATAAAAATTTGATTCAGAATAAATTTCTTTTAGAGCGGTATTTGCATCGCTTTTCATACAAAAAAATTGAGCACAATGCTTTACAAGATACTTATGTTTTAAAGAAAGAAACGCTTCATTTTTTTAAGGATAAAGAAAAGTACATTCATGAAAAAGAGTTTTTAAAGACTAAGTTTGAAATCATTTAAAAAGAAAGGCTGCCCTTTCTTCTTTTTAATATTGACGTCCAAAATAAATTTTGTGTTTTCCTTCTTCTTTACAACAAATACAAGGACCGTTTGGTGCTTCGTCTTCCAGAATACAACGTGATTTTAAACCTGTGTCTTCTTTTATTTTTAATTCACAAGTTTCTTTTCCACACCAATTGATTTTTATAAAACCTGATTTATTTTGAGCTAGTTCTTTAAATTCATCATAATTTTTTGCTTCGTAAAGCATGGTGTTTCTTCTTTCTAAAGCGCGGTTATAAAGATTTTCTTGGATTGTTTCTAAGTTTTCTTTTACTTCAATCACTATTTCATCTAAATGAATTTCTTGTTTTTCAAGGGTATCTCTTCGAACTAAGGTTAGGACATTTTTTTCTAAGTCTCGCATGCCAATTTCTAAACGAATTGGGTAGCCTTTTACTTCCGCTTCGGCAAATTTAAAGCCTGGAGATTTACTTGAATCGTCTAAAAGACAAGTGATGCCTTCTTTTTCTAAGTTTTCTTTTATTTCACTTGCTTTTTTTAGGACTTCTTCATTGGTTCCAATTGGAATGATGGCTACTTTTATAGGGGCAATTTTAGGTGGTAAAACCAGCCCATGATCATCACTATGGGTCATAATAATGGCTCCTATCATACGTGTTGAGACACCCCAACTGGTTTGGTATGGCGTGACTAACTTGTTTTCTTTATTTAAGTATTCAATACCAAAAGCGGAAGCAAAACCTTGCCCAAAGTAATGGCTGGTTCCATTTTGTAAGGCTACTCCATCGTACATCATGGCTTCAATGGTGTAGGTTTCAACGGCTCCTGAAAATTTTTCTTTTTCTGTTTTTCTTCCAACAATAACAGGAAGAGCTAAAACGTTTCTTTGAAAATCTTCATAGATTTTAAACATACGTTTGGTTTCTTCTCTTGCTTCCTGTTCCGTTTCATGCATTGTGTGTCCTTCTTGCCATAAGATTTCACGACTTCTTAAAAAAGGACGGGTTGTTTTTTCCCAACGAACGATGGTACACCACTGATTATACAAAAGAGGTAAGTCCCGATAAGACTTAATAATTTTTTTAAAGTGCTCACAAAATAAAACTTCACTGGTAGGACGAACGCACATTCTTTCTTCTAAGGGTTCACTTCCCCCTTGTGTTACCCAAGCGACTTCAGGAGCAAAACCCTCCACATGTTCTTTTTCTACATTTAATAAACTTTCGGGAATAAACATGGGCATTTGAATATTCTTATGTCCTGTTCGTTTAAATTCCTTATCTAAAATACTTTGAATGTTTTCCCAAATCGCATAGCCATAAGGACGAATAATCATGCTTCCTTTAACATTTGTGTAGTCAATTAAATCGGCATTCATCAAAATATCGTTATACCATGTGGCAAAATCAACGTCTCGAGAGGTTATTTTTTTATTTTCGCTTGTCATATTATCACCTATTCACTTTCATTTATTTCAAAAGGGATGAGTTCATCGTTTGCATTTAAAATTTTATTAACTTGTTCTGTGGCGTTTTTTAATTTATCACTACATACACTCACTAATTTCATGGCTTCAGTGTATTTATCTATAGCATGGTCAAGCTCGATGTTGCCACTTTCAAGTTCTTTTACGATGCTTTCCAATTTTTCTAATGATTCTTCAAAACTTATATTATTATTCATAACTACCTTCCTTCACTACCGCTTTAATTCGGCCTTTTCTAAATTGAATGTCAATGGTCTCATTACCTTTTAGCTTACTTGCGTCTTTTATGATTTCACCATTTTTTGTTGTGACACTGTATCCTTTTTCTAATATATTTAAAGGATTTACTAATTTTAAAGTATTTATCATCATTTCTTGTTGATGTTTCTTATTTTCTAAAATCATTTGAATACTGTTTTTTAAACACATTTCATTTTTCCTTAAATCATTTTGATATTTTTCATACATTTTTAAGGGATTTTTTAATATGTAATTGTTTTTGATAGCTTCAAATTTTGTTTCTGCTTTATTGATTTGAGTTTTAATGCTTTTGTTTAATTGTTCTAATAAACGGTCTAGTTTTTGTTCTTTTAATTCATACAGCATCATAGGATTTTTTAATACAAAGCTGTTTTTTAAGTGTTCTAATTGTTGATTTTTTATTTTTAAGGTATGGCTTAATAAAGCATTTAATCTTAATTTTTTCTCATCGATTAGGTTTATTAAATCTAAGGTGGTGGGTACCGCCATTTCAGCGGCCCCTGTGGGTGTTGGCGCTCTTAAGTCTGCTACAAAGTCCGCTATGGTAAAATCAACTTCATGCCCTACTGCACTAATAATTGGAACGGTTGAGGCAAAAATGGCTCGTGCGACACTTTCTTCGTTAAAGGCCCATAAGTCTTCAATCGATCCACCTCCCCTTCCACATATTAAAACGTCTAAATCGTACGTATTGGCTTTTTTGATTTGAGAAACGATTTCTGGAGCGGCGGAAGCGCCTTGCACTAATGAAGGGAACAAAATGACCTCCGCAATGGGGTATCTTCTTTTAATGGTGCTTAAAATGTCTCGAATGGCTGCACCTGTAGGAGCGGTGATTACCCCAATTTTTCTAGGGTATTTGGGAATAATTTTTTTATGTTCTTGACTAAAAAGGCCTTCTAATTCTAATTTTTTCTTTAGTTTTTCATATTCGACGAAAAGATTGCCTAAACCATCTTTTTCCATCGTTTCCACATAAATTTGATAGGTTCCTTGAGCGGGATAGGAAGAAATACGCCCACTAACTAAAACATTCATTCCATCTTCGGGAATGAAATTAAGCAATCGAGCGTTATTAAAAAACATCACCGCACTAATTCTAGATTCTTTATCTTTTAATGTAAAATACAAGTGGCCTCTTGTATGATTTTTAAAGTTTGAAATTTCTCCTTTTAAATAGATACGATGAAAAAAAGTGTTTTCATCAAACATCACTTTTATGTATTTATTTAGTTCACTAATTTTAATGTATTTTTCATTTTCCATAAATTTCTACTACTACTCTCTTATGATTTTGTCTAAAACAGCATTTATAATTTTTCTTACCGCATCGTCACTGTATTTTTTGGATAATTCTATAGCTTCGTTAATGACTACAATTTCCGGTGTGTCGGTGTACTTAAGTTCAAATAAGGCCATTCTTAAAATAGAAGCCCCTGTTTTATCTAAACGGTCAATGGTCCAATCTTTAATATGGGTGTTGGCTAAAGTGTCCAACTCATTTTGATGAGTCAAGACACCATAGACGATGTCTTTTACAAATTCGTTTTCAATTTCCATATTTTCTTTAATGATTTCATCAATATTCGGCGTTAATTTAGTATTTTTTAGAATGTCGTATTGGTATAAAATAATCATACATTTTTCTCTTAATTCGCTTCTTTTTAAAGTCATTATTATCACCAAACTAAGTATATCATAAAATATATGAAAAACCTAATTTTTAATCATTTTTCTTTTTAATCCTTCACCAATTCTCGTTTCTAGTTGAGGAATTAAATCGTCTTGACCTAATAGAACTAATTCTTCTTTGATTTCTTGCCATTCTAGATTTGTTTTTAAATCTTCGACTTTTAAGACTTCTATAAATACATAAACCAAACTGTTCTCTAATTCTGTTGCTATTTCAAAATTATTAATTTTTTCACTATAATATTGCATGTTTACTAAATCTAAATTTTGACAGGCAAGAGTCATTTTATTGATGTAATAAGCTAATCGATGGTATAAAGATAAAGCAATTTTGGGCGATTTATGATGATAAATCTTTAATTCTTCCAATCCTTGCTCCATTTTCACTTCTACTAAAAGAGATTCTATGGTTTTACTTGACCCTAAATTTTGTAATTCTTCGTTATAATTTTGTCTTGTTTGAGCGTCTAATTTATAATAAGCTTTTCCTTTATAATAATCTTCTATTATACAACTTTTTAATGCTACGATTAAATCTTTTTCTATGTCAAATTCAAAAATAAGGTTACAAAGTTCGCGATATTTTTTTAAGTGTTCTTCTTCTCTTGTCATGCAATAACTTACTAATTTATTCTTCCCTTCGTTTATTAATAAACAGAAATATTCTAATATGCTTGTTGCAACAAAGGACTCCTCATAGAAAGATTGATTTCTTTTTTCGTAATAGCGATTTAATTCGTTTAATTTATTATTAAAAATACGGCCGATATTTTCTACGTTAATTTTTTTATTTATAGTGAGATTGGTTATTCTTTCATTTATAATTTTTACTAATTCTAATACTTCTTTTTTTGACATTTTCATTTTCCCCCTTTCAAAAAAATAAGTTTTTAACCTCTTCTGTTTATTTTGCCTCTTTTTCTTTTTCGAATCGGTTCTTTTGTTTTTTTAGTTTCTTTTTCCCCTATTTCTTTTTGATGATAAATTTTTAATAATTCTTCTAATTCTTCTTCACTTAAATTACTCTCTAACCATGCTTTTTTCTTTTTATAATAGCGCTGATTATGATCGGCAATAATCATTTCAGTTAATTCTTTTAAAAGAAAAGTGATTTCTTCAATTTTTCTTTCGTAGTCCTTTTTTTCCTCTTCTTGATTTAATTTACTCATTTTAACTAATAGCTTTTTTTGAAGTTTTAAGTATGCCGTGTACACCTTTTTTAAGTCGGGATTTCTTCCTACTTTTATTTTAAAGGACGCAATTTCTTCTTCTGTGATTGAGCTATTATTTAAATTTGTTAGCACATCTAGATATTCAATTTGATACTTTTCTATTTCCTCTTTTTTCTTCTTTTTAAACAATTTTTATCCTCCTTTTATTAATTCTTTTAATTCATAAAGTTTATTGATGGCTTCAAGTGGCGTTAGGTTTAAGGGGTCCACTTCTTCCATAAATTCTTTTATGGTGTCTTTTTCACTCGTTTCAAATTGCATTTCTAATTGAATGTTTGGTCTTTCTATTGTCTTTTTTCCTTCTTCGTATACTTTTAAAATTTCACTGGCTCTATTTATTAATTCTTCAGGCATTCCTGATAATTTTGCCACATGAATTCCATAAGATTTATCTACAGCCCCCTCTTTTATTTTATGCAAAAAAGTAATGGTTCCATTTTCTTCTTTCGCGGAGACATGAACGTTTTTTATGTTGGGAAATCTTTTTTCAATTTGGGTTAGTTCATGATAGTGGGTTGAAAAAAGGGTTTTACATTTTATATGAGTGTTGACGTATTCTAAAATGGCTTCTGCTAAACTCATTCCATCGTAAGTTGACGTGCCTCGCCCTAATTCATCAAATAAAATAAGACTGTTTTCGGTAGCGTTTAAAATGGCGTTTTTGGCTTCTTTCATTTCAACCATAAAGGTAGATTCTCCACTTACTAAGTCATCACTGGCTCCAATACGTGTAAAAATTTTATCCATAATGGGCAAAGTGGCACTGGTTGCGGGAACATAAGAACCAATTTGAGCTAGAAGAACAATAATGGCTAATTGACGCATGAAGGTCGATTTTCCACTCATATTTGGACCAGTAATTAAAAGGGTATTGACGTTTTTAGACATTAAACAATCGTTTCTAACATACGCATGATTGCTCACTCGTTCAATAACAGGATGAAACCCATCCTTAATTTCTATTTTATGTTCTTCATTTAAAGTAGGACGAATGAAATGGTATTCCTCAGCACATACCGCTAGACTGGTTATGGCATCCAATTCACTTATTACTTCTGCGGTATCTTTTAAATCGGTTAAACTCTTTTTAATGGTTTCTTTGATTTCATTAAATAACTTGTATTCTAATTCAATGATTTTTTCCTCAGCATTTAGGATTAAGGCTTCTTTTTCTTTAAGTTCTGGAGAAATAAAGCGTTCACAGTTGGTTAGAGTTTGTCTTCTTTCCCATTTTAAATCCTCGGTAACCAGACCGACTTGACCTTTCGAGACTTCAATGTAATAACCAAAAACACGATTATACCCTACTTTTAGATTTTTAATGTTGGTGCTACTTTTTAAAGTATTTTCAAATTCAGCTATAAAATTTTTGCCATTTTTACGTATGCTTTTTAATTCATCGAGTTCCTTATTGAATCCACTTTTTATTAAAGAACCTTCTTTAATGGTAACGGGTGGTTCTTCGTAAATGGCGTTTTCAAGTAGGTCATAGAGATCTTGAAAGGTTTCAATTTTATACGTAAAACCTAGCTTTTTTGCAATATCTTTTAGATTTGGTAAGACTTGTAAACTTTTTTTTAATTGCAACAAGTCTCGGGCATTAATGGAATTGTTAGCGATTTTTCCACAAAGTCTTTCAATGTCATAAATGTTATATAAAGCCGCTCTTAATTCGTCTTTTAAAATAAATTCTGTGTTTAATTTTTCGATTTTATCGTATCGCTTGTTGATTGCCTCTTTGTTTTTTAAAGGATGCATTAAAAAATCTTTTAATTTACGACTTCCCATACTGGTTTTGGTTTTGTCAAGAAGCCATATTAAAGAATATGTCCTTTCTTTTAAACGAAGGGTTTCAAATATTTCTAAGTTGCGAATGGTATGCACGTCCATGTCTAAATAATCGTTTTTATTTAATATGTTGACTTTTTTTATGTGAGTAATGTCTTTTAATTCTTTGACAATAAGATAATAAAGTAAATGCTTCACACTTTCTTTAAAACGTATGTCTTCGATTTCTTCTACTAATTCTATTTTTTCTTCATAGACTTCTTTTGAAAAGGTGACTTCAATGTTGTAATTTGATTTTAATAAGCCAATGAATTCAGGGTCATTGTTTTCTTTTAGTACGACTTCTTTTATTTTTAAATTTAAAATCTCATTTAAGAGTTTTTCTTGGTTGTGTTCAACGTTCATAATGTTAATTTCACCGGTTGAAATGTCCGCATAACATAAAGAATAGACAAATGAGTAGTCTAGAATACTCGCTATGTAGTTGTTTTCGTGTTCACTTAAGAGTTCTGAATCTACAATGGTTCCTTTGCTTATGACTTCAACGACACCGCGTTTTACCATTCCTTTGGTGTTTTTGGGGTCTTCTAATTGCTCACAAATCGCGATTTTATATCCTTTATTTACAAGTTTTTCAATGTAAGGTTTTACAGAATGAAAGGGTACGCCACACATGGGTACTCTTTCTTCTAATCCAGCATTTTTACTGGTTAAAGTTAGTTCAAGCTCTCGAGCTGCGGTTTCTCCATCTTCAAAAAAAAGTTCATAAAAATCCCCTAAACGAAAAAACAAGAGCTCCTCTTGGTGTTCTTCTTTTATATCGTAGTACTGACGCATGCCAGGACTTAATTTTTCTTTATCGACTTCTAAACGTTTCATTTCTACCCACCTGTTTAGTATTATAGCATTTCTAATTTTAAAAACCAATAGATTAATTGTTTTTACAAGGCTTTTAGTTCATGCTTTTTAATTTTTTTCAAAAAAAAGATAACTTTCGTTACCTTTATGAGAAATTTATTTTTCTCTGTTTTTGTTTTTTAACATTTGTTCTGCTTCTGTTACAGCACTATTTATTAATTTTTCTGTTTTCTTTTTTGTTTTTTTATTGGTTAATAAATAAGCGGTTAATCCAGCACCAAGTCCCATTCCGATTCCAGAAGCTAGCATTGCTTTTTTCATTTTTAACACCTCATTTTTATTATGAGTTTTTTTTTAAATATTATGCAACAAACAATCTTTTAAAGAGGTTTTTCGATTGCTACTGTAATCATTATTCATGGCCATTAAAAAGGCATTTTTTTCGCCAACTAAAACTAAACTTTTTTTTGCTCTTGATACTCCTGTGTAAATGAGCTTATTGTAAAGCATTTTGTAATAATTTTTACTAATAGGCAAAATAACGTGAGGAAATTCGCTTCCTTGGCTTTTATGAATGGTAATGGCGTACGCGTGTTTAATCATTTTTAAGTCTTCTTTGGTGTATTCAACATAATTGCCATCAAAATCGATGACGACGTATTCTTTTTTACGGGGAGTAAAACGGGTTTCTATTTTCGTGATGTAGCCAATGTCACCATTATAAACGTTACAATCGGGGTTATTGACGAGTTGTAAGATTTTATCTTTTTCTCGAAAGGTGTAATCGCCATAGCTAATTTCTTTTTGGGTGGTTTTGGGATTAAAAAGTTCTTGTAAAGAAAGATTTAAAGTATCAATACCATTCTCGCCTTTATACATAGGAGCGAGTATTTGGATGTCATCCACACGTAAGCCTTTTTCAAGGCTTTTTTTACAAATTTCATTAATCATTTTGGTTATGTTTTTGCTTTCTGTTTCAAAGAAATTGTAATCATCTTTTTTTTCGGTAAAGTTATTGCTTAAGTTATGGTCTTTGATTTCTTTTGCTAAAAAGGCAATGTACGAGTTTTCGCTTTGACGGTAAATTTTTTCAAGAGGGTTGTAAGAAAATAATTCAGAAGCTACTAAATCATTTAAAATTAATCCTGCTCCCACACTTGGAAGTTGAAAGGTATCCCCTACTAATATTAATTGTATGTTTGTTTTTATTCCCTTTAGTAAAGAGTCAAATAAATACGTATCAATCATACTGACCTCATCTACTATAATCAGTTTGTGTTCGGTTTTGTTGTATTCGTTCATTTGAAAGTCATTGGTGTCTTGATTCCATTTTAAATAACGATGGATGGTCATGGCTGGCAAATGAGTGGATTCAGCAAGCTTTTTACTGGCTCTTCCAGTTGGAGCTAGTAAGGCAATCTCTTTTAATGTATCGATTGGTGAAAGTTGATTTAATTCGATGTAAATTCGAGTAATGGCATTTATAATTGTTGTTTTTCCTGTTCCTGGTCCTCCCGATATAATGCTTACACGATTTTCTAAAGCATTTTTTATGGCCTTTTTTTGGTCGCTGTTGTAGGCTACGTTAAACGTTTTTTCTAAATGATTTATTCTTTTATCAAAGTCTCCCAAATCTTTTTTAGGTAAATTGGAAATCATTTCTAAATTTTTTGTTATGTCGTGTTCGCGTTCGTAATTTTCTTTTAAATAGTAATGGTCTTTTAAAATCACGATTTTTTGCTCTGTTGCTAAATTTTCTAAAGTGCGTTCTAATTCTTCTTCATTTAGAAAAATTTGAAAGTAATGTTTTAGAGCTTCAGTCATTTCTTCTTTTAAATAATAGACGTCTCCTGAGGTATCACTGATTCGTTTCATGCTTTCAAGTAAACATTCTTTTTTTCTAACTTCGTTTTCTTTATCAAAATGCGTGATGTAAATGTAATCTAATTTATTAAAGTCAATGATGTTTTTGAAAGAGTATAAATTTTCATGTAAATAAATTCCAGCTTTGTCTTTGTAAGTTTTTATAATTTTAGTAGCTTCATTCACTGAAAAGCTATAGTTTTTTAGTTCAAGGATTAAATCGTCTGAGGAGGAATGTAACATGATGGAGTTGTAGATGGTGTCTCTTCTTTTTTCGGTCATGTTTGGAACTAAGAGTAAGTTCTCTTTGTTTTCTTTTATTAAATCAATGGCCTTTTCTCCTAAGACTTCAACAATTTTTTTAGCTGTTTTTTCTGCACAGCCTTTTATTAAAGGACTGGATAAGAATTCAATGATGGCGTCTTTGCTAGTGGGTTTTTCTTTTTCATAACTGGAAAATTTATATTGAAAGCCAAAACGCTCGTGCTTGATGTATTCGCCAGTTAGCAAAAACGTTTCTTCTTCATTTGGATCTAAAATGGTTCCTGTAATGGTTATGGTTTTGTTTATAAATTCTTTCATTTCTTCGTCATTGGTTTCTTTGATACGAAAGGTTCCTACAAAAAAGCCGTTTTCATTTTTATAGATTATTTGTCTTATTTTTCCTTTAATAAACATAGTCTTCACCAAAAACATTGTAACATAAAGAAAATAAAAAGCAAACATTAGTTTTGTTTACTTTGAATTTTTATTATTTAAGGTTTTTTAAAGAAAAATTATTCTTTTTCGTATTCGCAATTAGAACAAACGATTTTATCTTTCTTTTCTACTAGAAGGCTTTCACATTGTGGACATTTCTCTCCTGTTGGCTTGTACCATGAGGCAAAGTCACATTTTGGGTAATTGCTGCATCCATAAAAATTTTTGCCTTTACGGGTCCTTTTTTCAATAATTTTTCCTGAACATTTTGGACAATCTGCTAGTTCAATGGTCTCTTTTTCTTCTTTTTTTATGTATTTACAGGTTGGGTAATTTGAACAAGCGGTAAAGGTACCAAATCTGCCGTTTCGAATGACTAGGTCGCTTCCACATTCAGGACAGGTTTCTCCAGTTTTTTCAGCTTCTTTCTTTTCCATTTTTTCAAAAGCCCCTTCTACCATGGGTTCAAATTTTCCATAAAAGTCTTTTAATAATTGAATGTTATCTTGTTTATTTTCAGCAATCAAGTCTAGGTCGTTTTCCATTGCACTGGTGTATTCGACGTTTACGATGTCACTAAAGAATTCTTGAAGTTTATCCGTTGTTTCTACTCCAATGGTTGTCGGCATAAATTTTTTATCTTCTAATAAAACGTAACCTCTTTCTTTAATGGTTGTTAAAATGGTGGAATAGGTACTGGGTCTTCCAATGCCTAAATTTTCCATTTCTTTAATTAAACTACTTTCTGTAAATCTTGGTAATGGTTTGGTAAAATGTTGTTCTTTTTCAATTTTATCGGCGACAATGGTCTTACTTTTATAAGATTTAAAGTCTGGTAAAATGGTATCTTCAAGGGATTCAAATTCTTGATAGATTTTTACATACCCTTCAAATTTTAAAATGCTACCTGTCGTTTTAAATAAATACCCATTGTTTTCTAATAAAACGGTTGTGGTAAGGAGTAAGGCATTAGCCATTAAGCTGGATAGTGCTCGTACGTAAATTAAATTATACAGTTTGTATTCTTCTGGTGTTAAATATTTTTTCATGCTTTCTGGCGTTCTATAAATACTTGTAGGACGAATACCTTCATGAGCATCTTGCATGTTTTTGTCTTTTTTTCCTACTTTAATGCTTCCTATGTACTCCTCACCAAAATTTTTCTTAATATAATCCATGGTTTGATGGACAAATTCGTTAGAGACTCTTTCTGAATCGGTTCTCATATAAGTGATTAGACCAACGGTCTCACTTCCAATATCAATTCCTTCATACAGTTTTTGAGCCACACGCATGGTTTTTGATGGAGCAAAGTTAATTTTATTGGCGGCCATTCGTTGAAGGGTTGAGGTTTTAAATACAGGTTGAGCACTTCTTTTCGTTTCTTTTTCTTTCACGTCTTCTAATGAAAACGCATTAGATAGTTTATTTAAGATTTCGTTTGCTTCAACTTCACTTTTGATTTCTATTTTTTTGCCATGGTATTTTTCTAAATCCGCTTTGAAGTCTTTAAAATCTGCGGTGATGCTCCAGTATTCTTCAGGAATAAATTTTTCTATTTCTCTTTCACGGTCCACGATTAGTTTTAAAGCCACACTTTGAACGCGTCCTGCACTCTTGCCTCCTGTTTTGGATTGCATGAGTTTACTTAATCGAAACCCGATAATGCGGTCTAAAATTCTTCTTGTTTCTTGACTTCTTACTAAGTCTTCATCAATCTTTCTAGGATGGTTGATGGCATCTAAAACCACGTCTTTTGTGATTTCATTAAATACCACACGACTGTAATTGTCTTCGATGTCTAAAGTATCTTTCAAATGCCAAGAAATGGCTTCTCCTTCACGGTCAGGGTCGGTGGCAAGATAGACGTATTCACTATTTTTAACGTCTTTTTTTAGTGCATTAATGTCTTTTGATTTTCCTTTAATTGGGACATAACTTGGAGTAAAATCATTTTCTACGTCCACTCCTAAACCAAATTTACCACTGGTGGCTAAGTCTCTAATATGTCCTTTACTAGAAACGACTTTATAATCTGACCCTAAATACTTTTCTATGGTTTTACTTTTTGCTGGGGACTCCACAATCACTAACTTTTTCATATTTTTCCTTTCTAAATTTATTCTTCTTTTTCCAATACTTTTTCTTTTTCAAGTTTGGCTTTTTCTAATTCTTCTTGTAAATAGTTAAAATAATTGGTGGTAATGGCTAAATTACTCATTTTTATCATGTCCTTTATTTCTTTATTATATTGAATAATTTCTTCCTTACTGTATTGTTTTTCACCAAAATAAGTAATGGTTCCATTCGTAGCGTTATACCACCCTATTTCATTTTCCCAAGAGCCATCGGTGAAGACCACTCGGTTTTTATGGGAGTTTTTGTATTCTTCACTTAATATATCTTCGCCCATATAATACCTTGGGTCGTAGTTAAAGTCAAATAAATTGGCAAGAGTGGGTAGAAGGTTCATGTAAGACGTATAGACGTCAAAACTTTTGGGTTCAATTTCACTACTATAAATAACAAATGGCGTTTTTTCAATATTGTTTTTTTCAAGTACTTCTGCCCCTAAAACGTCTTTAATGGAATTTTTATCTAAACCATAAGGGTAATGGTCTCCATATAAAACGATAATGGTATCATCAAGGATGTCTTTTTCTTCTAAAAGAGTTAGTAGTTTTTCTAAAGCTAAATCGAGTTCTTTTAGTTTAGACATATATCTTTTAGCGGCGAGTGTGTAATTTGTATTTTTGAATAAGTCTAAATATTTATCACCATAAGTACTCGAAGTTGAATACGGTTGATGAGCGGTTACGGTGGTCATCCATGCCATAAAGGGATTTTCGGTATCGATTCGTTTCATGGCTTCTTCCATCAAACTTATGTCGCTTGGCCATTCAGCGTAAACGTAATTGTTATAAGGAATGCCTAATTCGTCCGCTCCATAATAAGCCCCACTTCCCATATTTTTATGAATGTTGCTTCGATAATAATAGGTTTCATCGTAGTTGTGAAAAGAACTGGTCTTATAGCCCGCTTGGTTAAATAAGTTAAAAATGCTTCCACTGTATTTGTTTTTTTGATAAACGTTGGCGGTACAGTTTTTATAGATGCTATATAGACTAATCATTCCACTCATTTCATTGTTCATCGTCGCACATGAATTTCTTGGAGAATAAGCGTTTTTGAAACTCCAACCTTCTGTGTAAAGTTTATAAAATGTTGGGTAATACTCAGGATTAATAAAGATTTCTCCAACGGATTCCATCATTATGACTATTAAATTTTTATCTTTAAAAAGACCTGTATAATCGTTTTTATTCGAAATGGGTCGATTCATAAAATAGCTGTTTAAAGTTTTATAATTTGCGTTGGTTGTTTTAGAAGCTACTTCTTGCCAAAGAGTATCATCTATTTTTCTAGTGTAATCGGTTTCTTCGGAAGGTTCTATAATTTCAGGTGGTTCAAAAATAATGATTTCATCTTCAGGTGTAAAAAGAGTGGTTTTAACGTCTAAGTAAGCAAAGAGGGTTGGTCCAAACTGATTCATACTGATGTTTAGATTGGTTGGATTTTTAAATAAGGCTTTATTACTTTCCAATTGTAAATCGTTTTGCATAAAATCAAGGGTTAAGGTTCCCGTATAAATAAAACCCAAAATAAAAATGATAAAAAGAGCCCTAAGACTTTTCTTTTTTGTGCTTCTTTTTTGAAAACGATTGTTTTCTCTTAAATAGATTTTACTAAATACTTTTTTTTCAATAAAAATTTTATAAAGCGTGTATAAAATAAAAGGTAAAAATAGGAAATAATAAGAAGGTTTGAAAGATTTTAAGTAATCGAAAATGTAGTCGGTCACCGCTCCAAATTGGGAACTGGTGTTAATCGAAATGTATACTCCTAAAAAGTTTATGAATCCTACTTGAAGAAAGGCATAAATGGTGGCCACAAAAAGAAGGAAAAGACTTATTATTTTTCCAGTTTTTTCTTTAAAAAAAGATAAAAGAACGCTTATTCCTAAAGCAATGATGCTTGTACTAATGGCGATTCTAAAAAGAGCCCAATCTACAATTGGCATCATGGATATTTTTCTAAAGAGTATTTCTAAGAAAAATAAGGCCGTAAAAAAGGAAATAAAGTTTTTAAGTAGTTTGTTTGTCGTTATGTTCACTTTCGTTCTCACCTTCTCTAATTAAATCATGAACGGGCTTATAAGTAAATCGATAATTTTTTAAAGGCCCTAATTTTTTTAAGATTTCTAGATGTAATTTTGTGGGGTATCCTTTATGTTTTTCAAAATGATACTCAGGGTATTGCTCGCTTAATTCATACATCATCTTGTCTCTTGTTACTTTTGCTATCACACTGGCGGCGGCGATGGACAAAGATTTAGCGTCCCCCTTAATGATTGAGGTTGAAGGCATTTCTAGTTTTAGGGGCATGGCATCAATTAATACATGTTCCGGTTTTACTTTTAATTGTCTTAATGCTTCATACATGGCAAGTTTGGAAGCTTCATAGATGTTTATTTTATCAATCATTTCTGGTTCTATTGAACCTATTCCTATACTTATGGCGTCTTTTTTTAAAATTTCATAAAATTGATTCCTTTTTTTTTCACTCAGTTTCTTGGAATCGGTTAAGCCTTCCAAAATATAATTTTCAGGTAAAATCACGGCGGCGGCTACAACGGGACCAACTAAAGGCCCACGCCCTACTTCATCCACTCCCGCAATTAGAGTGATGTTTTTTTTATAAAGTTCTTTTTCATATTGTAATAAATCGAGTGATGCCATCTTTTCACCTATTTTCTCTTTTACTTCATTCATTGATTCACTTTTTTCATTATAGGTAAATTTTTTTATTTTTTCAAGAGTTATCGAAAATAAAAAGCAACCTTAAAAAGATTACTTAATATTTAGAAAAATAGGTTATATTCTTTTTCATAATTTTTTAATAAGTCCTACAAGGGTTTTCAAAATCGGAGGCCCCTATATATATGTTTTGATTATATTTTATGTTTTCACTTCCTTCTTTAAAACTCTTATATTTATAAATAAAAAAATCAATATTTGCTAACTTTTTTTCGTTTTTTTGATATTTATACTTTAAGGTTCCTCCATCATTTAATGCTCCATATACTTCCATTTTTTCTAATATTTCTTCGATTGAAATTACTCCTTTTTCTAAAGCCTCTGCTAAATCCATTTTATTATTTTTTTCATCGATATAATCATTTTCTGTAAACATAGAATAGATGCTATTTTCTTTATCTATTTGATAAATTTTAATAAAATCATTTTCTGGCTTTTGACCTCCAAAATACAATTGTTCACTATTATTTTTTTTGCATCCCGTTAAACAGATTAATGCTATAAGAACTATGCTAATCCACTTTTTTATAACTCTCGCTCCTTTGAATTGTTTATTTTTCTCTTACGTTTATTTCATTATAACATAAATTAATGGTTGTCATTTTTAATTTTTTTCACTAAAGGTTTCAGTAACCCAATTTTCATTAAAATCTTGATAAAGAACTTGATTTTCTTCTAATACATAATAATTAGGGTATTGTTCTTTAAACATTTGTAAGTTATTGGTATCCAACATAAACCATTGTTCTCCATCAATAAATGTTAAAGTATGGTTCTTTAATTTTCTTTTATCGTTTTATTTTTTTCTTCACATTGTATTTCATGATTTCATTTCTTTCATAGTTCTCTATTTTAATATAATAAATTTTTTCATTATGAAGGGTTACATATAACATGTTATCAATAAACTGTCCTTTTTTTGTATCATGATTTCCCTTAAAAGTTTCTAATAATTCTAAACGTTCGTTCTTTACTTTATAAAAGTTTGAAAATTGACTATTTTCCTCATTTTTAATGGTTACGATATATAACTCGTTATCCTTATTATCATAAAGAATTCTAGGACTATTCATGTAATTTTTAATTGTACCTGAATCTAGTTGTTGATGGGTTTCAAACGAAAGGTCCGATTTGATTAATTGCCAATGATAAAAGTCATTTTCGATTTTTTCTGAAATATAATAAATATTATTCTCTATTATGTAATAATCAAATATTCTTCCTTTATTGTATTTAAATTCTTTATATTCGTCGGTTTTTATATTGTATTGAAATAGGCAAAGTGTTGTAAATAAAATCGAATCATCTTTTGTATTTAATATTGAATCATATACTAGATTGTTATCTATGTAATCGATATCAATACTGATTGCTTCATTTTTATATTTTTTTAAATGATGATTTTAATTAAATGCTTTTGTTTGAAGTGAATAAGGTTTTTCCACTGGTTTTATAATTGGTTTGTTCTCTTTTACCTTTTAGTAATTCATTTTCCTGTTTAGGGTTATTTTTATGATTGAGGTTGCTTTTTATAACGATTTCTCCACCCAAAATTATAATTAAAATAAGTATTAGAACTTTTTTCTTTGTCAATCCACTTTTTCTCTTTTCTATATTCATTATAATTTTTTCTTACTATTTGTCAAATAATACGAAATACAATATAAAATAATAGGTATTACATAAGCATTTAACAATAATTTCAAGTATTCTTTTATAACGCGATTCTTATTTATAATTAAATAATTCTTTAAAAAAAGGTTTATTAAAAGCTCCATGTGTAAACTTGCTAAAATGGGACAACTCCAGATGATACCAAAACATACCATTTGAATTAAAAATAGTTTTCTGTTTGAATAACCTATAGCACTTAAAATTTGTATTACTTTTTTGTCGTCAAAATTAAACTGAAAAATAATAATCCCTAAAAATACATAAATACTAGTTTTTATTAAGATACATACAAAATTCATTAAAAATAGTAAATTATTGTCTTGATTAAACTTAACTGTCTCATACAAATATTTACCTTCTAAGACGTCGGTAATTTCTTTTACGTGTCGAAAATCACTTACAATAATTTCTAAATGATCTTCTTTATTATTTATTTCCATAATATTTAGATTATTTTTTAAAGTGCTAAAAAAAGTTTCATCGCTTATGGGTTCTATCATAATACTGCGATACTGGATTTCATTTTGTTTCAATACAATTTGTTCATTTAAACTAATACTTATCGTTTTAATTAAAAATAAGCCTAAATTCAAAATAAATAAAGTAAAAAAATAACTTTTAAAATTCTTTTTTTTAATTGTATTTATTAAAAATAAATGCATTATTTTTTCTCCAGATTAAAATTCTTAAGTTCTAAGATTTCATCTGCTCGCTTCGCTACACTTAAGTCATGTGTTACTATGATTACACATTTGTTCTCTTTTTTTAAATTAAGTAATTTTTCCATAATAATTTTACTATTTTCATTATCTAAAGCTCCTGTTGGTTCATCTGCCAAAATATATTTAGGATCATTAATTAGAGCTCGAGCAATACAAACTCTTTGTTGTTCTCCTCCAGACAATTCATTAGGATAATGATTGATTCTATTTTCTAAATTTAATTTTTTTAATATTTCTCTTACTTTTGCTTCTCTTTGTTCTTTTGAAATTTTTGTATTTAAATAGGCGGCAATTAAAACGTTTTCTCTAGCGGTCAGTCGAGGATTTAAATAATAGTCCTGAAAAATCAAGCCAATTTTTTCTTTTCTTATTTTGGATAATTCGTTATCATTTAATGTGGCAATTGTTGTATTATCTATGGAATAAATTCCCGAATCAAAAGTATCTAAAAGTCCTAGTATATGAATTAATGTTGTTTTTCCACTACCACTTTTTCCAATGATGGCATAAACTTTATTTGATTCAAAATTAAAACACATATTTTTAAAAATTGTTATTTCTTCCTTTTTTTATAAAAACTTTTATTTATATTTTCTAATTTTATCATTATTCTTTTACCTCTCTAATATTATCTATATTTAAAATATTATTTAACTTTTTTCGTATTTTGTAGATTGGTAATAAGATACCTATTGTGATTAACAACATAATCTCTACAAAGTTATAGGTTATTTTAATTAAATGAAAAATAGCTGTTTTAGTCAAATATTTTTTAACTATTAAAAATAAAATGATAAAAATAATAATTGAAATAAGAAAAGCTAAACTTAAAATAATAAAATACTGAAATAAATAGATTTTTCGAATTTGATTCTTATCATACCCTATGCTTCGATATAACAAAATCTCTTTTTCTTGCTGACTCAGATTTCTTTTGATATTTAAATCTATTATGACAAAAATCATTAAGATTCCAAAAAAGATTACACCTAAAGAAATTCCTCCTACTATCAATAAAAATTCAAAATCATAAACAAAAGTACTCTGAATAATTAAATCACTTTCAATTATTTTTCGGATATCTTCTTTCGCTCTTTCGACATTACTTCCTTTGTTTACCAAAACATATAGATTAGGGTCAGGCATTACCGATTCATCATTTACGTTTTCAAAATCTCTTATTTCTTTTACATTTTCAAAAGAAGTTAAGCATATATAATTTTCTAACATATATTTTTCAGAATCATAAGTTCCTATTACATGATATATTTTATTTTTAGAATCTAAAAGAATCGAAGTAGGGTTATATTCATCTTCTGTCCATCCTATCTTTTGCATTGTTATATTAAAATTTGTTCCAATGTAATCATTACCATTAACAAAGTCGCGAGAATCATTTTTATCACTAAAAGTTAAATTTGAAGGACAAATTATATTGTTTCCACTTATATTTTTGCTTCCATTTATTATATCAATGTTTGCTAATTCGTTATGACCTACTGCCTGTAATGCTAAAGACTTGTTTTGGTCTATTCTTATAAATGCTGGATAATTATAATTAAATGTGTAAACATCACTTATATTTTTCAAATCTTTTATTTTATTTATTTCTTCTTCTGTAAAATAATTATTATATAATTCATCTTTGTAAATAGTAAAACTTCTACCTTCTCGACTTTTTGTATTGATATTATGGATATAATTTAGTAGTGTATGACTTGAACAAAAAATGGTGCTTAATATTATTAATAATAGTGCTAAAATAAGCATTAAAATTATATTTTTTTTCGTTTTAAATATTTTTGTTATTAAAAATAAATACCATTCATTATTTTTCACTAATATTCCTCCTCATATCTACAGTAGTTTGCTAACAAAGTTCTGTGACAGAAATTATTTAAAAATGATTTAAAATAATATAAAATAGAGATTTAAAAGTTTTATCTTTACTTATTAAAAATAGGATGTTTTAAACTTAATATCTTTTATCATTTATAACATTTCTCATATTATTTTCACACTAGGATTTAATATCCATTCATATAAACCCATAAATAATAGAACAATAACACCTATTACTATTATTATTTTAGTTTTTTTTTGAATTTAAAATTGTTTTCATAAATTTCTCATTTCTAATTTAATCCTAAAACTATATAAAAACTTTCTCTGTTTTGGATATTATAATTTTAATTTTTTTCGCTAAAGGTTCCAATAACCCAATTTTCATTAAAATCTTGATAAAGTACTTGATTTTCTTCTAATACATAATAATTAGGGTATTGTTCTTTATATTTAGGGCCAGCAAACATCTGTAAGTTATTGGTATCCAACATAAACCATTGTTCTCCATCAATAAATGTTAAAGTATGGTTATTTAATTTTCTACCAAAATAAAATTCTTTGTTATAGTTTTCTAGTTGCACCCATTCCTCTGATTCTAGCTTTTTAAAATAGTTGTTTATTTTTCCTCGACTTTTTGAATTTATAAATAGACCTAAATCTGTTACATAAAATTCTTGATAGTAGTTTTCTATTAAATCTTCTTTTATCGTTTTATTATTTTTTTTCTTCACATCGTATTCCATGATTTCATTTTTTTCATAGTCCTCTACTTTAATATAATAAATTTTTCCATTATGAAGGGTTACATATAACATGTTATCAATAAACTGTCCTTTTTTTGTGTCATGATTTCCCTTAAAAGTTTCTAATAATTCTAAATGTTCGTTCTTTACTTTATAAAAGTTTGAAGTTTGACTATTTTCCTCATTTTTAATGGTTACGATATATAACTCGTTATCCTTATTATCATAAAGAATTCTAGGACTATTCATGTCATTTTTAATTGTACCTGAGTCTAGTTGTTGATGGGTTTCAAACGAAAGGTCCGATTTGATTAATTGCCAATGGTAAATGTCATTTTCGATTTTTTCCGAAATATAATAAATATTATTCTCTATTATGTAATAATCAAATATTCTCCCTTTATTGTATTTGAATTCTTTATATTCGTCGGTTTTTATATTGTATTGAAATAGGTAAAGTGTTGTAAATAGAATCGAATCATCTTTTGTATTTAATATTGAACCATATACTAGATTGTTATCTATGTAATCGATATCAATACTGATTGCTTCATTTTTATATTTTTTTAAATGATGATTTAAATTAAATGTTTTTGTTTGAAGTGAATAAGGTTTTTCCACGGGTTTTATAATCGGTTTGTTCTCTTTTTCCTCTTTTAATAATACATTTTCCTGTTTAGGGTTATTTTTATGATTGAGATTACTTTTTATAACGATTCCTCCAACCAAAATTATAATTAAAATAACTATTAGAACTTTTTTCTTTATCGATACATTTTTTTTCATTTATAATCCTCACTTTCTTATGATAATTTAAATGTACAATTACTATTTTTTTTATTATATCATACAAGACAATAAAAAGAGTCCTTTTGACCCTTTCTTAATTAAAATTTAATATATTACATATCGCCATCCAGAAATAGTCTCATAAACATTCGAAAAGTTATCATATTGATACCCAAAAGTACTTCCATTACCATAGTTTTGATTATTAGAATCTACATAATGAACATTATCGACTGTAATGCTTGGCAATCTTAAACTATGACCTCTTACCGTTAAATAGTGACCTGTTGCATGCCCATTATATTTAGTTAAGGATTTAGTTTGAGCATGCAAAATAATTGGTTTATTATTAGCAATATTATTGTCTATAATAGACTTAAATGTATCCTGAGAAATATAATTAACCTTTTGATACCTTTTTGGACTATATTTATTTAATTCATTTAAAACTTGCTCTACACCTGTGCCATTAGAAGCTGTTCCCATTGAATTAGCGTAATTGATTTGTGATAATGAAGAACCATTTAAATATTGTAGAACCATTTTTACATTTGCTGGTCCACAATAATTACTTTTTTCTTGTTGAATGGGAGTAATATCTAAAACTGGATCAACATAATAACGTGGAGAAATACCTGGTTCATTATTCATAATATCCTTTAATGAGGCTTCAATACTTTCTAAATAATCTTGTGTAAATATGCTTCCTTTTGAACAAGATAAATCTAAGTCTTTTGGATTTGAATTATTTATTATATAATTCAATTCTTCTTCAGAATATTTATTGCAAGATGCGTTTACATTAACAACACTAAACAATACAAATATAAATATCATAATTATTTTATTTTTTTTCATTTTTTCTCCTTCTATAACCTTTATTCTCACCAAAACATTCTTATTTTTTTAATTCATTAACCACCTAGAACCTTTCTTTTATATCTAAATACAAATGAACTTATTTAAACTGCAATATCTACACCAGGAGCATTATCATAAATATTTCTAGCTGTTCCAGTAAAATCAAATACTCGTCCAAATCCATTTTCATTAATAGAATATTGTTTACTAATATTTTCAGTTGTATTTCTCATTGCATGCTGATAACTTCCATATACTGTTCCGCCTTTAGTCGTTGTAAATGTAATAGTTGCTATAACATTGAATTTATTAGGCACTAAAATTGAAAAACCAAATCCATTATTATTTTTCTGAGGATTACTATAGGTCTTATAATAATTATCGCCTTCTACTCTCGCATTTCTAATATTATTAATACTTACATTATCTGCTCTTACTCCAAAAACATCATAACTTTTTACATTAGGAGTTCCAATCCACCTAGTTACTAAACTAAAAGTACACGAACCAGAACATGATTTTGATATTGTCAAAATTCTCAAATTACTTGTTACAGATGAACTTCTCTCAATTGGAAAATCAAATAATTCAATTGTTTTCTTCTCTACAATCTTATCAAATAAATCTAATTCTTTTATATAATTATAATCTTCAATAGTTAAATTTTTTTGATAACCATTCCAATACATTTTAGTAAAAAAATCATACTCTTCTTTTGTTAAAATCACTCCGTT
Organism: uncultured Mycoplasmatota bacterium; assembly: GCA_948466395.1. Taxonomy (GTDB): domain Bacteria; phylum Bacillota_I; class Bacilli_A; order RF39; family UBA660; genus MGBC108787. The sequence goes on along the minus strand of CAOKAG010000003.1, from coordinate 34,243 downwards.
ATCATTTTGATAAAATATTTCTTTAGCACTTGTGTTTTGTACTGTTAAGATTAGTAATACCAAAATTAGTAAAATAATTTTTTTCAAATTTCATTCCTTCCTTTCTAAGCACAGTATAACATCCAAGTCAAAAAAAGAATGTGTTATTTTTGCACATTCTATTCTAAATACTTTTGTAAGTACTGTTTTTTAAATGTTTTATAGATTTTTTCGACTTTATTACAGTTTCCTTCTAAACAATCAAAATCATCATTTTTTAATTTAATAGAAAAATTCATTTCTGGAGTTTTATCATTTTCATAACTTAAAATTTTACTACTAGCGTTATAATAATAGTATTCATTTTTTTTAGTTAAAGTTAAAATATTATTCATATAATTCATATTTTCATTTTTTGTTTCCAGATGACAAGAATTCTCTTCACATACAAAATTTTCTTTTATTTTTTTAGGAATAATTTGTTCTTCTATTTTAGAATCACTTCCAATATTTTCCTCTTCTATATAAATAATCTTATCATTAACAAATTCTTCATCAAAATTAAGTTTTATTTCCTCTTCATTTATCACTATATAAATATTTTGATTTTGGTTAATAAAATCTTCATAAGAAATTAAAGACTCATATCCATAAAAATCTCTTAAAACGACATTTGGTTCTCCTTTATATACTAATTTTTTTTCATCATTAAATTCACTATAGATTGAAATATTATTCACTTTTGGAGTTATATTTCCTAAATTAAAATAGATTCGATCTTTTGAGAGAATCATTAAACCATTATTAATTTTATAGTAATCAGAATTACTTCTAATATTATAAATATGAATACTTTTATAATTATTAAAAAAATATAAAGTAACAAATGTACTAAAAAAAACTATGCATAATAAAATTAAAAATAGAATAATAAAGAAACAAATTTTTAATTTTTTATTTTGAAATAGTAAATATTGCATAAATTTTTTTTGAATATTTTTAGTATTATTTTTGTTTTGTTTTTCACCTGCAATCAATTCTTCTAAAGTAATATTAAATATTTCAGTTATTTTAATCAAATCATTCAATTTTAAAAACTTTTCCCCAGCTTCTAATCGATTTACTTTCGTTCTTTCATAAAACATTTTTTCAGCTAATTGTTCTTGAGTCCAGTTTTTTTCTTCACGAAGTTGTTTTATAAATTTTCCGATTTTTTCTGAATCCATAATCCTTTCTCACACCTCTCCCTGTTTTAAATTATTATAGCGGATTACAAAAAAAAGTAAAGCTTAAAGAAATTAAAAAAATCAAGAAAAGGTTCCTGATTGGTTCTTTTTTAAAGATTCGATTTGTCTATCAAAAGAATCACTGTTTACTATATAAGTCCCACTTACTGCTATGTCTAACTGAGCATTTTTAAAGTAAGCAATCGTTTTGTCATTTATTCCACCGTCTACACTGATTAAATAAGTGTACTTTTTTTCTTTTCTTATCTGATCTAATTTTTCAACACGTTCTTTTGTTTCTGGAATACATTTTTGACCTCCATACCCAGGGATGATGGTCATGACTAAGACTAAATCTATTTGATTTAAGTAAGGCATTAATTCTTCTAAATCTGTTAATGAACTTATGGCAATACCTACTTTACAATTTTTACTTTTAATGTAATCAATGGTTTCTTGATGGTTCGTGGTCGCTTCAAATTGATAAGTGATACTAAATGGATTTAGATTTGAATAAACATCTATGTATTTTTTTAAATGTAATGTCATTAAATGAACATCTTTTTGTTTCGGACTTTCTTTTAAATATTGAAACATTTTCTGATCAATAAAAGTTTTATTGGCGGCGAATAATCCATCAATGACATCTACGTGAATATAATCAGTGGACGAGGCATTAATTAAATCAATCGTTTTATAAAACCCTTGACGGCATTTTAAAAAGGTAATGGCTGTTTTCATATTTGACTCCTATCTATTTATAAAATCTAAATAATTTTGATATCTTGAAAGTAATATTTCTTCTTTTAAAACGGCTTCTTTAATACGACATTCTTTTTCTTTATCATGGAAACAGTTTTTAAAAGGACAGGTGTACTGATTGAATTCTTTAAAACTTTCTTTGATGGCTTCTTTTTCTATCTCTTTTATTTCTAAAGCGGAGAATCCTGGGGTATCAGCAATGAAAAAGTCTTCAATTTTAAATAGTTCTACATGACGCGTCGTGTGTTTTCCTCTTCCCAAGGCAAGTGAAATTTCATCGGTTTTTAAATGTAGGTTTGGAGAAAGTTTATTTAAAAGCGTTGATTTTCCAGCACCCGTTTGTCCAGTTAAGACAATTTGTTTCCCACTTAATAAACGTTTTATTTTATCTAGTTCGGTATTTTTTACGACTTGATAATCGCATTTTTTGTAATAGTTGATGATTTTATCAATCTGTTTTTGTTCTTCTTCGTTTAATAAATCTAATTTAGTAAAACAAAGGATGGGTTCAATTTTGTTGATGAGCATTAATGAAAGCGTTTTATCTAAAAGGTTTAAACTTAAGTTTGGAAGCTTTACACTCGTTACAATGAGCGCAAAATCCATATTAGCAATGGTGGGTCTTTCTAACACATTTTTACGTGGCTCGATTTCTAAAATGTAATGATTTTCTTCATCTACATAGCAAAAATCCCCTACAAGAGGGGTTATTTTTTCTTTACGGAATTTACCTCTAGCGTGACAATCTAATGTTTTATCTTCTAATTCAACGGTATAGAGATTACTGATAATTCGAATAATCTTTCCTCTTTTTAATTGTTGTTGCATGGTATTTTGTTTCCTAAATCATCGTAACACGCTTCTCCATCGGGGTCTTCTTCTGGTGTCCCTTTGGCTACTTTAATGGTCAGTGTCACACCTGAACGAATGGTAAAACCTTCAGGCTTATCTTGTCCAAGAATGGTTCCTTCAGGTTCACCACTATTCGTGACTTCTTCAATTTTTAGTTTTACACCATAGTCGTCACAAAAGGCTTGTATTTCTTCAATGGTATACGTTCCACCCGTAAAATTAGGGTATTTGCTGATAATATTTGGGATGTATAAGGTTATGTTGTCCCCACTTGATAATTTTTCTCCTCCAGCAACGGATTGGTCAATGATTTCTCCATCTTTTACGCTATCAGGGTTTTCTACGTTTTTCTTTTCAATTAAGACTTGAAGCCCTAGTGCTTCTAATGCTCCTTTTACTTCTAAGTAATTTTTTCCAACGTAATTTTCAAGGGTAATTTTGGTATCTCCAATTGATACATATAAGGTAATTTCTGTATTTTTAGTTCGTTTGCTTCCAGCTAAGGGATTGGTTTTGATAATATGGCCTTCTGCCACTTCACTACTTGATTGTTCTTGTTGTTCATCACTCACAATGAAGCCCGTATCTTGTAAGACTTGTATCGCTTTGCTCACACTCATCTTGGTGACATCTGGTACTAAAATTTCACTTTCTTTGGTTATGATTGGGACTAAAGCAACAATACAAGTAATAATTACAACTAATCCTGTAAAGATGGCGGCTAGAATTATTAAAAGTTTGTTTTGCTTTTTTAAGTCATTTTTGGTAATTTGCTTTGCTATAGGAATCACTCCTTCACTTTCTTTTTTGGGATTTTCTTTAAGCATTTTATTGATTTTATTATCATCAAAATTATTTTCAGGGTGCTTATAAGAAATGACTGGTTCTTTTATCCGATTTTCTTCTAAACACGTTTTTAAATCTTCATGCATTTCTCGAGCGTCGTTGTAACGATTCTTCGGATTTTTAGCGGTGGATTTTAAAATAATGTTTACAAGACTATTTGGTAAACTTGGTAATTCTTCTTTAATATTTGGTATGGGTTCTTTTAAATGTTTTAAAGCAATTTCTACTGCGTTGTCTCCTCTAAAAGGTAACTTTCCAGTTAAGAGTTCGTACATGACAATTCCCATAGAGTAAATGTCGCTTTGTAAACTGGACCCTTTACCACTTGCTTGCTCAGGGGGAATGTAATGGACACTTCCCATAACGGAATTGGTTTGCGTGAGTTGTGTTGCATTCATAGCGGTCGAGATGCCAAAGTCTGTAATTTTGACTAATCCATTTTCTAAAATCATGATGTTTTGTGGTTTGATGTCACGATGGATGATGTAAGAGTCATGAGCTAAACTCATTCCATCGGTGATTTGCATCATGATGTCCACGACTTCGCTGATGGTTAGTTTTCCTCGTTTTTTTATTAAGTCTTTAAGGTGTTTGCCTTCAATGTATTCCATTACGATGTAATAGTCTCCACCCTCTTCTCCTACATCATAAACTTCAACTATGTTTGGATGGTTTAAACTACTAGCGGATAAAGCTTCTCTTCTAAAACGACGAACAAATTTTTCATCGCTGGATAAATCCCCTCTTAATAATTTTACAGCAACGTTTCTATCGAGTATGGTATCGTAGGCCAAGTAGACATTGGCCATACCGCCTTCACCAATGGATTTGATGATTTGGTAACGGTCACTAATCTTTTGCCCCTTCATTATCATTTGTATCACCACTTTCCTTTATGACTAAGTAAGCCACAGATATGTTGTCTTGTCCCCCTCGTGCGTTACTTTTACGAATTAATTTTATAACTTTTTCTTCCATTTCTAAAGATTCATCGTTTAATACTTTTTCAATTTGTTCGGTTGTGAGCATATTGGTTAAACCATCACTACATAGTAAAATGGCTTCACTTGTTAAATCGACATCAAATATATCCAGTTCTACTTTTTCCATGGCGCCTAATGCTTTCATCAGCACATTTTTTTTGGGATGGTATTTGGCTTCTTCTTCAGTGAGTTGACCCGCTTCTACAAGTAAGTTCACTAGGGAATGAGGTTTCGTAACTTGATGAAGATGGCCATTTTTTAAAACAAAACCAGTGGAATCCCCAATGTTTCCAAAAATCAAGTATTCTTTGGTTAAGATGGCTAAAACTAATGTGGTTCCTAATCCTGTGGTTTCAGGATGGACTTTTGCGTATTCAATGATTTCATTATTGATTTCACTGGCATTATCGTTTAACCAATTGACGGCATCTAGTTTTGAACCAATCGAAGCCATGTGACTGAATCGTTTTCCCATGTGGGTAACGGCTAGACTCGATGCAACTTCACCAGCACGATGTCCTCCCATGCCATCTGCTACCATAAGGAGATATTCGTTGCTTGCGTTTTTTAATATGGTTACAGAATCTTCGTTATGGCTACGGACACGTCCAGCATCGGTTAAATAAAATGTTTTCATAAGCCCACCTCTTTGCTTCTAAGTTGACCGCATGCCGCTGAAATCTTGCTTCCAAATTCTTTACGAATGGTCACATTGATGCTTAATTCTTTTAAAGTCTTGCAAAACTCACTTATGGTTTTGACGTCACTTTTCTTGAATTCTAAATGATTGGTTTCATTATAGGGAATTAAATTCACATAAATGTTCATTCCTTTTAATTTTTCAGCGAGTTCTATGGCACACGTCTTATTATCATTTATCCCTTTAAGCATAACATATTCTATGGTTACTCGTCTATTGGTATGTGCAATATAGTCTCTTACAGAGTCAAGTAATTGACTTATATTATACACTTCGTTTACTTTCATGATTTGATTTCTAATTTCATCGTTTGGAGCATGCAAAGAGATGGCAAGGTTTATTCCTAATTCTTCTTGCATTAAATCATAAATTTTAGGTACTAAGCCACTGGTTGAGAGTGTGATATGACGAATGCCTATAGCCAGTCCTTTGGCATCATTAATGATTTTAATAAATTTAATGATGTTTTCATAATTGTCTAAAGGCTCTCCTATTCCCATTATCACAACGGATGAAATACGCATTTTTAAGTCATCTTCAATTAAAAGAAGTTGACTTACGATTTCATAAGTTTCTAAGTTTCTTACTTTTTTTAGTCTTCCTGATTCACAAAAACGACACCCCATGTTACAGCCGACTTGACTGGATACACAAATACTTATGCCATAATCATGAAACATAATGACGCTTTCAATGTAGTTTTTATCTTCTAATTCAAATAAATATTTTCTTGTTAACGTGTCTTTTTCTATACGAATAATTTTAGGCATGGAAAAAGAAAAATTTAATTTCATTTTCTCTCTAAGTTCTTTTTTTAAATTGGTAAAATGGTCGATATTCTTTTCTTTTTTTTGGTACAACCATTCAAAGACTTGTAGGGCTTTAAATTTTTTTTCGTCATTGGTTAGAAAATAATTTTCCAATTCTTCTCTTGTCGAGCCATAAATATTATTCATAAATTCACCATTATTAGTATATCAAATTTCTTTTTTTTCGTCTATTAGAGAAAAAAAGACTTTTTTGTCTTCTTTTGCAATTTCCTATATTCATTATTAGTAAATTTTATAGAATTAATTTCTTGTATGATTTAAAGGTGTAGAGATTTGAAAAAATAATTATGAGATGACATAACAGTTAAATAAAATAATCTATTTGTATCTTTTAGATTAGTAATAATTTTTCCTATTTATTCATCTAATTTATTTCCACATATTTCTATCTCATTCCCTTCAGGGTCATATATATTGAAATAGTAATAGGGTTCAGTTATATTGACATACATAATATCTGATACTTCACTTATTTTTAATGTTTTAATTCTTTCATAATCACTTTTCAAGTTATTGGAATAAAAATTAAGTGTAATAATATTATTTACAGCTTTTTCTTTACTTTGTTTGAAGTTTTCTATAAAAGATTGACTATAATTATTAGTATTTTCTTTGATCGTTTCGATATCATATTGACAATTATAAATAGATAATTTATTTCCAAAATCAAATTCTACCCATCTATTTTTTGTATAAACATGACCTTTAATTTGAAACACTTTTTCATAAAAGTCCACAACTTCATTAAATTTATCAGTTTCTATATAAATACAACTTAATTTCATATTAACCTCTCCTTTTCTTGCTTTAATTCAATATAATTGTACTTTAGTTCTTCCAAAGATATCTTTGTTGTATGAGTAATAACTTTTGCTACTTTTTTATTAATTTATCATTAAAATATTAAGGTTCTTTTTTAATTATAAATATTTTAGTAATTCAGGAAATTCTGTATACCCACTTTCTGAATTTAGATGACCTCCCCCCCTAATCAAAATTTGATTTTTAGTTATTGTGTCCGCAAATTTTTTTTCGGCTTCATATTTTACGTAAGGGTCATTATCAGAATAAAAACAAACGATGTCATCACAATAATTTTTTATCTCGTTAAGATTATCAAAATACATGCTTTCATTTACTGTATCGTATTCTTTATCGATTCCCAGATAATTATTGAAACCACAAACAAAAACTAATCGCTTTACTTTTATTTTATTTTCTACTAAAAATTTACAGATAAAGATTGGAGCAATGGAATGGGCTATTATTATTTTCTTTTCATTTAATACCTTTGCTTCTACGTACGTTTTTAATAGTTTTGACCAATTCTCATAATTTTGTTTTCCTACTCCTGTTGGAAAGTCTGGGGTATAAACTTCTAAATTTTTATTTTCGATTTCTTTTCTTAAATATGGAATCCAATTTGAATATGGACTGCCAAAACTTCCATGTACTAACAAATAATTCTTTTTCATTTTCTAAATTCTCCAATCCGTAACAGTTTTTATTTCAACCTTATTTCACTAATATAAGCCATGTCTGCATTCCTTTTTTATGAATGGAAAAAGGCTTTAATTTTACAAGTTTATCAATAAAAATTAAAGTAGCGTAACGGCTTTCTTTTTTTTATTCCCAAAAAGTTTTATTTACGCAAAGTTGTTCACTATATTTTTCTTCTATTTTTTCAATGGGTGTTTCCTTTAAATTGAAAAATAAAACTTCTTTTACTTTAAAATAGGCCATAATGGGCCCACTTGATTTTTTTACAAAAACAATGTCTTCTTTTTCTATTTTATTGTAAGGTATGATTTTATTTTTGGTGAATCTTGATTCTATCGTTTTCTTTCCTTCTAACATAAAGTTTAGAAAAGGTTCCGTAAAAATGCCTAAGTGTAGTTTTTTACCTTTAAGAATGTCTATTTCTTCAGGTAATTGATTTTCTATATTCTTTATCACTTCAGCGTACCTATTAATCCTCTTTATTTACAACTTTATTTATTATTTCTTCTTTATTTATTCCGTTTAAATAGTCTTTAATTACCATTTCTTTTTTACCAAAAGGTTTTATTTTTTCTATATAAAGAATCCCATCTTGACATGTGATACCAAAATTTTGTTTAGTGATTTCAATTATTTTTCCTATTTCTTCTTTGTGTTCTTTTTTTAAAAATCGTGCTTCTAGAACTTTATATTCTTGATTTTCTAAAAGAAAATTGGCTAAAGGCCATGGATTTAAGCCTCGAATTTGATTTATTATTTCTTTTCCTGTTTTTTTAAAATCTAAGCGCTCTTCTTCTCTTTTAATATTATAAGCGTATGTAACATTGCTTTCTTCTTGAGCAATTTTTTGATTCGTTCCATTTATAATACTCGGTAAAGTTTGAATGAGCAGTTGAGCTCCTATTTCACTTAATTTTTCATGAAGCGTTCCCACATTATCACTTGGTTCTATTTTATAATCTTTCTGAGTAATGATGTCGCCATTGTCCATTTTTTCAGCCATATACATAATCGTGATACCAGTTTTTTCGTCCCCATTTATTAAACACCAATGAATTGGAGCTCCTCCTCGGTATTTTGGAAGAAGAGAGGCATGCACATTAATACACCCTAATTTTGGGTAATCCAATATAGATTTTGGAATAATTTGACCATAAGCACAAGTAATAATAATATCTGCTTCTGTATTTAAAATCATATCGTATTCTTCTCTAATTTTATTAGGTTGAAATAGAGGTATCTTCTTTTCTAAAGCTAATTTTTTAATAGGAGATGGTGTTAGTATTTGTTTTCTTCCTACTAATTTATCAGGCTGGGTTACTACTAGAACCACTTCTGTTTTATCTATTAATTCTTTTAAAATAGGAACGGCAAAGTCAGGGGTTCCCATAAATATTACTTTTATATTTTTCAAAATCATCACCTAATAAAATTTTACCAAAAAAAAAGAAAAAGTACAGTTTATCTTTTTATATCCTTATTTTAGTCCATTCTCTTTTTGGTTTTATAATTGAATCTTGATCATTTTAGATATTTAATGGATTAAAATCGATTTCTAAGTTCACTTTATTGTTTAAAATAAATAGTTTGTCTAGTTCTTTTAAAGTGGGTTTTAATTTTTCATCAAACCGATATTTAATAACAATATTAAAGCGATAGATGTTATTTACTTTAAAGATGTTTGCGGTGGTGGGTCCTAAAATAATCGTTAAGTCACTTAAATTTTTTCTTAAAAAATTGGCGGTATTTATGGATTCTTTGCTTGCTTCTTCATACGATTTACTGGTTATTTTAAGACTAACTAAAAAATAATATGGAGGGTATTTTAGTTTTTTTCGAATGTTCATTTCATAATTATAAAATTTATCGTAATCTTGTTCAGCTACACACTTCAAAATAAAGTTATCTTTATTAAAGGTTTGTAAGACGACCGTTCCTAACGTATCTTTTCTTCCTGCACGCCCCGATGCTTGATAAAGTAAATCAAAGGTTCTTTCACCACTTCTAAAGTCTGGTAAGTTTAAGGTCGTATCCGCATTCAATATCCCTACTACTGAGACCAAAGGAAAGTCATGACCTTTACTTACCATTTGAGTTCCTAATAAAATATCGTATTCATGTTTTTTAAACGCCTGAATCATTTCATCGTAACTGTTTTTACGTCGTGTGGTGTCTGTATCCATTCTAAGCACTCGAATTCCTTCAAATTCTTTATTTAAAAGTTCTTCCACTTTTTCTGTCCCTACTCCATAAAAATCAAGTGTTTCTTTGCAATTCGGGCACCTTTCTTTTTTTAGTATTTTGTATCCACAATAATGGCATCTTAAAGCGTTACTTGTCTTATGATATGTTAAAGTGATATCACAGTGTGGGCATTTATAAGTAAAACCACAGTTTCCACAAGTAATGGTTGTAGAAAACCCCCTACGATTTAAAAGAAGAATGATTTGTTCATTTCGACTGATAGCGGCTTCAATTTCGGTTTTTAAAGCTTCACTAAAGTAATGATTCCCCTTTTTTATTTCCCTTGCCATATCCACAATTTCACAAGTAGGGAGTGGCCCTTTATTTACTCGATGGTTTAGTTTTAAGAGATGATATCGATTTTTAGAGGCTCTTGCCATTTTTTCTAGAGTGGGCGTTGCACTTCCTAATACTAAGGGAATGTTATGATAATCGCTTTTCCATTCCGCAATGTCAATGGCGTTGTATCTTGGGTTGTTTTCTTGTTTATAGGAATCGGAGTGTTCTTCATCAACAATAATTAGGCCTAAGTTTTTTAATGGAGCAAAGATAGCACTTCGTGCCCCTATCACAATTTTTACTTCGTTTCTAATAATTTTACGCCATTCATCATATTTTTCGCCATCTGATAGGCCACTATGTAAAACAGCAATATGATCAAAACGCGCTTTAAAGTTTCTGATGAATTGAGGGGTTAGACTAATTTCAGGAACAAGGATCAAACCCGTTTGTTTTCTTTTTAAAACTTCTTCTATGATTTGCATATAGATTTCGGTTTTTCCAGAACCAGTGACCCCATGAAGTAAAAATTTTTTATTGGTGTTTAAATTTTCTTTTAATGTGTCAAAAACAATTTGTTGTTCTTCATTTAATTTTTTTTTCGAGTCGTTTAGAACACTTAGTTCATCTAAGCGGTAAATTTCTTCTTCGTATTCACTAATTATTCCTTTTTTTAAAAGCGTTTTAACACTCGAAGCCGATAGTAAGTTGGCTTCTTTTTTTAAAGGTTTAGGGGTACTTTTTATGTATTCTATAATTTCTTGTTGAGATTTAGTTTTAATTAAATGGCTTGCCTCTTTTTTTTCTATCTTTAATAAAGTTTGGTATTTTTTATTTACACTCGTTTTAATGCTTGCTTTTAGAGCGGTAGGAAGCATGACACTTATCGCACTAGATAAAGACGTTAGACAGCTGTCTTTTATGTATTTAGCAAGGGTTATTAATTCTTCATTTAAAACAACTTCTTCGTCTATTATTTTCGTAATTTTTTGAATGGTGTATTCTTTTTGAGGGTTTGGATTAAAAGCTAAAATAAATCCTTCTAATGTTCTTTTATTAAAAGGAATTTCTACTCTTTTGCCAATGGTCACTTCTTTTTCTAATTCTTTAGGCACTTCATAAGTAAAGGTTTGGTCTGTTTTTTTGTTTTTTAATTCTAGAAGAACTTCTACAAACATTGTCATCACCTTTTTCATTATAACAAAATTTGAGATTAAAAACATTTTTTAGAAAAAATTTAATGAAATAACGAAAATTTTTCTTTATTTATGCTATGATAGTAATATATCCAAGTATATTAAGGAGTTGAGTTTATGGATAATAAAATGGAACAAGGGAATGAACTTGCTCATTCTAAGAAAAAAGTCCTTTTCTTTACCTTCGGGTTTCTTTTTATGGCTACGTTACTCGTTGGTCTAGTTGCATTCAAGTTTAAGAAAGGTGACCCTGAAAAAGTATTTGATACGGTTCTAAAAGAATCTAAAGCTTTACTACTAAAACAATCTCAAAGTACTCCAGAGGATTTTACCTTTTTTGGAAGTCAATTTAACATTAAAACCAATCTTCATAGTCAAAATAGTGAATTAGAGACGTTTTTAAATGTGTTGAACAAAATGGATTTTGATTATCAATACGCTTATGACTTTGATAAGAAAGCGCTAGATGGAGCATTTGGCATAAACTATAATGGTAAAGATTTGATTCGTTTTCTTCTGTATATGGAAAACAAAGAAGCTTACATTCAGTTAAAAAATTTCTATGACCAATACATTCATGTTCCTATGGAAGAACAAATGGACACATTCAATCTTGAGGGTTTAAAAAATTATAAAAGTGATTTAGAGATTGTGTTAAATACGTTGGAAGAAGCTTTATTACAGGCTTTAAAGAAAGACTATTTTAAAGTAGAAACTGAAAAAATTCCTTATCAAGGAAAAACGATTACAGCGAATAAAAATAGTTTGGTTTTAGATGATAAAAATACTAAAGCTATTCTATTAGTTCTTATGGAAAAAATGAAGAATGAAGATTTTATAAAAAGTATGAGTCGCCTTATTCAAATGGATGAAAATGATTTTAGAACGTCATTAAATGAGTTTAATGTGGATGATTTTATTAAAGATTATTCAGGAACGAGTTTTATTTCAATTTATACCAAACCTTTTAGTCACGACTTTCTAGGTATTGAATTAAAAGAAAATAATGATTCAATTCAACTTATTGAAGAGAATGAAAAGGCTTATCACTATTTTATCAAGAACGATGGTCAAACGAAAACAGGAACGGTTTCGTTAAAAATAGAGAATCAAGTTTATTCGTTTTTATTAGAAATGGATGACGACCTTCATGGATCAATTCAAATTGATTTTTCTTATCAAACAGAAGGAACCATTACAAAAGAAAAGATAACACCGATTATTGAACTTGAAGACTTTATCAATGAAGATTTAAATGCTTTACTTGAGAAATTTATGAGTCATGAGACTTTTCAAAGTTTTATTCTTGAAAATGCGTCACTTTTTGGCGATTTAAATCAGTTGTTTGAATTTATTCCTAATCAAGCTTAAGTAAAAAAATTCCGTTTATTACGAACGGAATTTTTTATTGTTTTAATTTTTCAAATAATTCTTTCATGGTTTCACTGTTATGTGTTAATTTTTTAATGCTTAGGTCTTCAGCTTTATTATTAGCTAACCGAAGATTATTTTCACTTGATAATAAGGCTTCTTTTGTTTTCTGTAAGTGGTCAATGGTTTTGTCGATTTCCTCAATGGCTTTTTTAAATTTATCACTAGCTAAACGATAGTTTCGACCAAAGCCTTCTTTAAAAGCATTCATGTTTTCTTCAAAATGGGCAATATCTAAATTTTGATTTTTCACGATTTCCAATTCTTTTTTATAGTCTAAGGCATGAATGGCTAAGCCTCTTATCAGCGTAATTAAGGGTATAAAAAATTGAGGTCTAATGACATACATTTTTTCATATTTATGGGAAACGTCAACAATTCCATTATTATAATAATCGTTTTCAATTTCAAGAAGCGAAACTAATACCGCGTATTCACATTTCTTTTCTTTACGGTCTTTGTCTAATTCTTTTAAGAAATCTTCATTTTTATGTTTGGTACTGGTTTCATCGGCTTCGTTTTTCATTTCAAACATGATTGAGACGAATTCTAATCCTTCATCATCGTAATCCCGATATATAAAATCTCCTTTGGAACCTGTTTTCACGTTATTGTCTTTTTCAAAATAAGCGTTTTTAAATAGAGGACGTAATTTGTTAAATTCATTGCTACAATGAAGTTCTAATGATTCTCCAATCATTTTTGTCGATTGTTTGGCTTTAAATTCTTTATAATAGGCAATTTGCTCTTCTTTATCTTTTATTTTTTCTTCATAACTTTCCTTTAAATTTTTCTCTTTTAATAGGTATTCATTCGTTTTTAATTGTAATTCGTTATTTAAATGAGCTATTTCCTCTTCTTTTTCAAAAAGGGTATTTTTTATGCGAAGTTCATTTTCTGTTTTATTTTGTTTGATTTGATTTTCGAGGTCATTCATTTCAAGGGTCTTTTTATTTAATTCTTCTAAATACTTTTTTTCAAGAGTTATTTCTGTTAGTTTTATAGCGCTTTCTTTTTCTTTTTGAAATTCTCTTTCTTTTAACTCTACTTCTTTTAAAAACTCATTGTTTTTTATTTGTTTAGCTATCGATTCATAGTGTGTTTCGTTGACTTCAAATAGTGTTCCGCAATTTGGGCATTTTAGTTCGTTCATTCTTTTTCTACTTTCTTTTTGTTTCTTTTTCTATTTCTAAAAGGTAAGCGTTATTTGGATTCACAGCAAAGTCTTTGGTGTAAATAATCCAATCGGTGATTTCTTGAGTCGTATACCACGCTTCATCTCCTGTATGCAAGTCTTTTACATCATAGGGTTCTTGTGTCAACTTGGCTTTAAATTTATTTTCTTTTAATTCTAAAAGTTCAAACCAGATGTGTTCAAATTGGCCTTTTTCTTCTAAAGGTAATCCTACTTTGATGAGAATCTTGTTTTCTTTATTTTTAAAACTTTCTTTTACGTAATTAAATCGTTCGATAGCAAGCGCTTTCATACGACTTGTTTCTTCGTTGCTGATAAAAAAGATTGGGTTGTCTCCCCATAATTGATCGTAATCTGTAATTTTACTAACTTTGCCTTTTTCTTCATCTTTTTCACTTTTGTATAGAAAAATGATACTGGTCCAACTGTTATGACTTGATTGGCGGTCTTTTTCTCCTCCCAAATCTATTTTTTTGTATTCTTTTAATCCTTCTATCCATGATTTACAAGTGACTACTACAGGATAGCCATTTATTAAGCGTCCTATATAAGCCCCATTATTTCTTGGATCAACTTCGCTTTTTTTGTCAATTAAATACATCGCATAAGTTGCAATTAAGTTGTAATGATTTTGATAGTTCTCATTTTTTGAATCCAATATTTCTAACTCAGTGATGCCACATCGACAAAGTCCATGAGTATGAAGCCAAACGCTTCCTTTTTCTTCAGAAACGGCTTGAACTAAGAATAAGTCTTTTGCACTTGGCTCTACGCTAGATTTCGCACTTAATTCTACCCACTTTTTAGGAATCACTTTTTCCGCACTTTCATCCATGACTCCAATTAAATCAGGAACCATTGCGTAAGCCAATTTTATTTGTAAATGATAATCTTTTTTAGGATGATCATGAAATTTCATAAAGAGGGTCAACGCTCTTTTGGCATTTAAAAGAAGCTCTATTTCTTCTTCTTTGAAAAGATAATTTTTGTTTAAGTAATAGTTAGGAATAGACACATCTCCTACATAAAAACCTATTTCATATTCTTCTTTTTCATAAATTATTGTGGCATAAAAAAGATTTTTTTCACGATCATAATGATTTTCTTTTATTTTTACGCCTTTAATGCTTGCAATTCGTTCTAAACTTTTTTTCAAAATTTCATCATTTTCCTCTTTTTCGGGTATGGCTAACATATAAGATTTTTTTTCCCAATATCCTAATGGTGCTTCTACTAATTTTTGTTTTTTAAACATCTTTTACTACTCCTTTTACAATATGATAGTCAACATTATACTACTAAGTTTTATATAACTCTATATAAATATAAAAATTAAAGTAAAAGAAAACCGCATCTCTGCGAATTTTTTTCTATTTCTTTAGCACTCTTGTGAAGCGTTTCTCTTCATTTGGAACTTCTTCATAGCCAAAATTACTACGACTACGCTTAAAATCTATATAAGGTTTCATAAATGGTTCGTTATTTTTTGATAAAGTTTGTTTATCTGTTTGTGACTCTTTTTTTACTTTCTGTGTTCTTCTCTTTCTTCTTGCGTGATTCGTTTCTTGCATCCAATTGTGATAGTCAGGTAAATTAGCCCAATTTGCTTCTGATTCTGAAATTTGCGTTAATACCGTATATTCTAATTCATCTAAATCGCTAGGAAAAAATATTGTTTGTGCTCTTAGTGTTGATGAAATTGATTTTGAGCCTTTATTCTTATTAAACAAAATATTTACCTTTTTTTCTGCCCATCTGCTTTTAGATAACTCGTCAGTCCAAATATCGTGTTTTTCTAAATTAGGTTTTGTTTTTTTAGATTTTCTAAGTTTTATTGTATTTTTTACAGTTTGATATAGGCATTTTATCACAGTTCCAATAGAAAGGACTCCTGCACATATTGCCAAATTGGTCCATTTAGAAGTAGTCAAAAGCATATAACTTGATGTCCAAGCCCCTAATCCAAATGAAAGAGTAGCACCACAACATAACAATTTTTGAATAAAATTAAATTCATATTCTTCTGCATCAAAATATTCTTGTTGCATTCTCCCACGAATTGCCTCTAAATCTTCCATTGTACAAGATGCTTTATAATAATCTCCTGATGCGGTTTTAACAATGATTTGTGCATCCTTAGTTTGTGCATTTTTTATTCTATATTCAGTTATAAAAGTTTCTTCACCATTAAAATTACGTTTTACCTATTCCATTATAATCCCCTTTTAATTAAGAGATATTGTAGCTTAACCCCCCCCCCATTTGTCAAGAACAAATTTCAAATTATAATTAAAGATAAAATTATAGACAATTCTTTTTTAACTCTCTATCTTATATATTAATTACATTATTTTGTTCATCAAGAATCGCTATTTTTGTTGTACCACCTAAATTTGATTGAATAAGTTCTGATAGTTTTTTTAAAGCCTCCTTCAGGGTCTCATTGTCATCTATATTAGGGATGGGGTTTCCATTTATAGTTCTGCTTATTAATGCTTCAACAGAAGAGCGGCTTTTTTCTCACCAAAGTCTTTATAAATATCTCTCCATTTCCTAATTACGGGGTATTCAGATAGTTCAATCTCTTGAAATTTCTCTTTTACGTTTTTTATAGTGTTATTTATTTCTTCTGATATGCCTTTTTGAAAATAAGTATTTTTTATGCCAGTACAAATGACTACACCCACTTTCAAATTTTCATATTTTTTTAAATATTCTTTTATCTAAAATAAATTTTTTCTATACTTCTCTCATAGCTTTTTACTCATTTTTTTATAAATTTATTCCATCAATACTTGTTTCATAAATCCATTTTTTTAAATCTGAATTATCTCCTGTTTCATAATAGTTAATTAACTTTTCTAAAAACAAAGTTTGATTTTCTTGAGCAATAGTAAGTATGCCACAGCCATTCTCAATCATTATTTTATTGGCAAAAAGCATTGCTACGCGTTTATTTCCATCAATAAACATTTGTCTTCTCATCAGCCATAACATTATTTCAATAGCTATTTCTGTTTTTGTTTTTTCACTTTGATTTAAGAGACTTTCTAATTCTTCTTTTATTTGGCTTTCAATGGGAAAACTGGGCTGCCATTTCGTTCCTCCAATATTTACAGGAGTTGTTCTTATTTTTCCAAGATTTTCTTCGAACACTAATTTATCACAAACTAATTTATGTAAATAACTTATTGCTTTAAAATCATTATTTACATCCTCTTCTTCTAGTATAAATTGCCAAGCGTATTTTAAATTATTGATAGCAATAACATTATCGACAGTAAGACCATTTACAATTCCACCATCATAAATGGCTTGAGTTTCTGGGTAAGTAACTGCTATTCCTTCTAAATTAGCACTTTTCCAGATATAATCTACAATATTTCTTTTAGCTATGAAAACGTTTTGTTCTCTGGTCAATTTGTATTTATTTTCCATAAAAACTCCTCCATAATTTTTTATTAATCACATTATACCATTTTTCTCGAGATTTTGGCATTAATAACTAATTTCAATACATTTTAGTATAAAAAAAGACACTGTCCAAAAACAAATTTTTCTACTTGCTTAAGGTTGCGTCTTTAAAAATCTTAACCGTTATTTAACTTGATAATGTTTATTTGCTTTTTTTGTCTTCCATAACTTCCTTTAAAGCGGTTCCAAAAGTTGCGATTCCTTCAAGGTTGCTTGGTACAATTAATTTTGTTGCTTGACCATTTGCTAAGTTAGATAAAGCTTCATAGCTTTTTAGTGTTAATACAGAACTATCTGCTTTCGCATCTTTTAAAAGTTTAATTCCTTCAGCTTCGGCGGTTTTAATTTTAAGCATGGCTTCCGCTTCTCCTTCAGCTCTTTTTATTTTTGATTCTTTTTCAGCTTCGGCACGAAGAATAGCACTTTCTTTTTCTCCTTCAGCAATTAAAACACTTGATTTCTTTTCTCCTTCAGCTTGAAGAATTTTTTCTCTTCTTTCACGTTCAGCACGCATTTGTTTTTCCATGGCTTCTTGAATGTCTTTGGGTGGCAAAATATTTTTTACTTCGACACGATTGACTTTAATTCCCCAAGGATCTGTTGCTTCGTCTAGAATAGAACGCATTTTTGAGTTTATGATGTCTCTTGATGTTAATGTTTGATCAAGTTCTAATTCTCCAATAATATTTCTTAAAGTGGTGGCTGTTAAATTTTCAATAGCACTAATTGGGTATTCTACCCCATACGTATAAAGTTTAGCATCAGTGATTTGAAAATAAACCACCGTATCGATTTGCATTGTGACATTATCTTTAGTAATCACAGGTTGAGGTGCAAAGTCTTTAACAATTTCTTTTAAACTTACTTGATTTGCTACACGATCTACAAATGGGATTTTAAAATGTAACCCATTTTTCCAAGTCGTATAATAAGAACCTAGTCTTTCGATTACATATGTTTTCGCTTGTGGAACGACTTTTACACAAGGAATAACAATGATAATAACAATAATTAAAATTGCAATTAAAAATGGCATATTAAACTTCCTTCTTTCTAACCATTAATTTTACTCCGTCGATTTTTTCTACAACGGCTTCGTCGTCTTTTTCCAATTTCTCATCTGAAATGGCACTCCAATGTTTCCCATCTACTTTCACTTCTCCTATATGATTTTTGCTTATAGGATTTGTGACAATAGCGGTCATACCAATCACACGATCTAAATTGGTTTTTTCTGATTTTGGTTTTAGTGTTTTTTCTAATATTTTTCTCGTCGTGATCAAAAGTAGTATTCCAAGTATTACAAATATGGAAAATTGAATAAAGAAATTTTCAATAAAGAATGAAGTAATGAGTGATATGATTCCACTTATTATAAACCATATTGAGACTAAATTTAGAGTACTTACTTCAGCTATGGATAAGAAAATGACAACAATTAACCAAAGAATCCATAAATCCATAATTCACTTCCTTTTGTTTACTATACTCTTTTTTTATGCAAAAAACAATAGTTTTAGAACTTTTTATGCGTTCCTAATTTTTAAGAAAAAGAAGAGAAGACTCTTATCGTTTTACTTTAAATATTACAAAATTTTGAAGGCTATTTTTAAAAAAATAAAAAAGATAGCATGCTATCTTATATGGTTTCTAAAATGTTTCTTAGTTGTTCTTCGTCTTTAAAACCAATTTCTTTTCTCATTTCTTTTCCATCTTTAAAAAAGATTAAAGTAGGGATACTCATAACACCATATTCGCTTGCTAATTCTTGATGAGTATCGGTGTTTATTTTTATAATGTTTACTTCTTCCATATTTTCTAAAACGCTCCCTAACATTTTACATGGGCCACACCAATCGGCGTAAAAATCAACGATGTGAATTCCCTCTTTTACTAAATCAATTAAGTTTTCTTTTTCTAAATATTTTATCATTTTTTGATTCCTTTCTAATGGGTTGTAATGGGTTTTATTTTACCTTTTTCTACTAATTTATTCAAGTTTTCTTTCGTAATAATGTTGTAATCCAGTAATATTTTAATGGCTTTTTCATCTAATAGGTCTTGTTCTTGACTTTCTTTATAGTCTTTATTTAGTTGAATGACTTCTTTAATGGCTTTATAGGTATTTTCTAGTCCTTTAGATATAAATGGGGTATGAGTAACTATAAAATCTCCTATTTTACTATCGGTAATTAAACTGTTATTAAAATTAAAGGCAGCTAGAGAGAAAAGAACTACGAAAATAAATAAATACATTTCTAAAAAACCAAAAAGGGCTCCAAGAATTTTAGAAGGTATGGCTAAGACAATGGTGAAATCTAAAAACTTTTCAATGATTCCTGAAATTTTTATCAAGATTTTTAATAAGACAGATAATAATGAAAAAACAAGTAAAAAAGCTAAGGCTTCATAAATTAAAATGTTTATAACGGGCATTCCTACTTTAAAAAATGGTAAATAGGTATACATGATGATGGCGATTCTATTTTTTAGTGCAAAAGAAATCATAATTACGATAATCGTTCCTACAAAGGATACAACATTTTCTATAATTCCTTTTTTAAAACCAACCACTGCTCCTAATGCTAAAAAGAAAAGTATAATGGTATCTACTATATTCATATTTAAAACTCCTATCTTTTTTAATTATATTATACTTTCAAAAAAAAATATACTTATTTCATTGTTCTTGACAACTTATAAGTATTATTTTCGATTCTTTTTAAAGTATACGCATCATTTCTATTATTTTCTTAACACAAGTTCACTGATTTCTTCATCTTTAAGACGTCCTTGTTTGGCGTATAAGCATAATGCTATCGCTTCCAAATAAATCTGTTTTTTCCCAGCAAGAGAATTACGCCAATTTTCTTTATCTTTTACTCCGTCTTTGATTCCACAACCTGTGAAATTTCCAGTCGAATTAATGGCTTTTTCAAATAACCCTAAACCTCTTTTAACATGAAAGTCTGAAGTAATTAAAACATAATTTAAAGCATCAACGGATCCATATTCATAACTTAATATTTTAAAAGTGTTTTCTATGTTTTCAACGGTATTCCTAGAAAAACGCTCTACAATAATGTCTTCTTTTGAAATACCCTGTTCTAATAAATAGCGTTTCATTTTATCCGCTTCGGTATTTTTTCTATCCACATTTTGAAAACCAATCCCGCCAGAAACAACAAGTCGGTCGACTATTTTTTTATTGTAAAGTTCTATTCCTTTTTCTACTCTATAAGGTAGCATTGAAATTCCACCAAATATAAAACCAATGTCATAAGGTTGATTATTAAACTCTTCATTTGAATTTAATATTCTTTTTTTCTCGAAAACTATTTTTTCAATATCATCTTTGGATGCTTTTGTTAAAATTTCATGATATGAAATCTCTGATAATCTTTTATTCATAGCTCCCCCTAAATTTTTTAGTTATGTTTTTTGAATCGTTTAACGTTTATGAAAAAGAAAACTTAATAATAAAAATAGCCCAGAAGCGTAAAGATAATAAATAACATATTGATTGGTCGTTCCATAAATTTCTAAAATGCCTTTTAAATAAAGATAAAAGACAAAACAAGCAAGAGAGGAATGATAAAATTTAGCCGAAAGTGACCTAAAAAATAAAGAAAAAAAGCCTCCTAGTAAAACCACTCCACCTGGAATTATCATGTAAATCGATAAAACGCCATGAGAAAAAGACTCATATATCCAAGAGAATAAAAAACAAAAAAGGCTGATTCCTAAATATTTTTTTGGATAGCGTTTAATAACCGATGTAAACAATGTCACTCACTTTCCTTTCTCCTAGTTTTCCTTTATTCATAGGTTTGTTTATGATTTCACCATTAAAGTATAAGCTACTAGAACCGCCTCCATCTAAATTATAAGCCATTTTTACTCCTAGTTCTTTTAATACTTCTGCCATTTCATAAAGAGAAAGTCCTTCACTTTCACTGGTTCTTCCATCTGAAACCATAAAGACATAATGAAGCGGTTCATACATAGCTATAGCGGTTCTTGGGTTACTTTTTAATTCTTTTTGAACGGTGCTATTTTTATTTACTTTTATTTCGCCCTCTTTAATGAGAACAGGACCAAAAGATAAGAGTTCTTTTGCCTCTATATTTTTTAAATTGGTTTCGTCTTCCTTTATAAAATCAAAACTCCCCTCTTTTTTAATGATTAAATCCTCTTGATTTTTTTTAACTGATTCACGATAGATTATGCCATTTTTTAAAACAAAACCTTTTTCTTGTACGCCATAAAAATCCCCGTTGATTGCTAAAATGGCTTCATGATTTTTGGCTATGGTTGAGGTGTAGTCTGTAATATTTTTACCAAATGTGTTTTTAGCAAAAGCGGTTTTTAAGTATTTTATGTCTTTGATTTTCACATCCGCTATATAAATGTCTGTATTAAATTTTCTACTGGTGGTGAGTTTTATTTCAATATGGTTATCTTTATAATAATCTTTTTCTTGAATGATTTCAGTACTGTCGTTTATAGATGGTTCTTCTTTTTCTTCTATTACTTCATAAGAGGTGCTTAGAAGAAAGGTATCACATAAAACAAAAGCGGTAAAAGCGATTAGGCCTAAGCTAAAAATAATGGTATATAAATGTTTCAAATCCTCACTCCTCTTTCTTTAAGGTAAAATAATAAATTGTTTGATTGTCCTTTTTGTATTTGGAAGTTGTTTTTTTAGTTAAAACCAATTCAATTGGTGTTGTTTCTTCTTTTATATTTTGTTCTTTTAATTTTTCCCTTTTGCCCTCTTTGACTCCATAAAGTTCCATTTTAGTTGTTTTTGAATCTAAATTTGTTGTTTGCTTTGATGTTATTTGTGTTTCTTTTAAGAAGATTTCATTTTCATATTCTTTAATGATAAAGGCTTCATATAAAGGGTATTGTTCTTTGTACCAGTTTAGTCTAGTTTTTAGGTCTTCTTTTAATAAGTTTACACTGGTTTCAAAGCTTTTATCGTTAGGACGCCACTTTTGACCTTGTTTTTTCATCATGTTTTCATAAGGCCATCTTTTATAATTCATGTTGGCACTTGGCGTTATTTGATTTACATAGTTTTCTAATTTTTCTGGTAATTTTTCAAAAACGTCTAAATACGTTATAAAGATTTCGTCTACTTCTTTAGAAAAGTCTTCTCTTTTTATTAAATCTCGAAACCAATTTTTTCTTTTTCTTTGGTATAGATAGGTGTCTTCCGTTAGATAATAACCTTTGGTTTTCGTATAAAGGTAACTACGATTCATCGTGGCATCCATATCCCAAACGGGTCCAGCGTAAAGTCTACCCTCTTGAATATAGAGATAGAAACTATTGATGGTTCCATCCATATTTAAAGAGAGCTCTTGCATCCAATAGTATTTGGCAAACGATTCTAAGTCAATAAAACGGGTGAGCTCTTCTGTGGTTGTTTTAGGATTTTTAATTAACTCGTCTACTTTTTTCAAGTAATGAGTGACGTTTTCTTCTACTTTTTTCTTGTCTTCTTTACTAAAATCTTCTAAATTTGGGTAATGAATTTCAAATTTTCTTTCATTATTAAGGGTGAGTTGTTCTATGGAATCGTGGTCATCAATTTCAATTAAAACGTCATCTATACCTAGGTTTACTCGATTTTTTTCTACTTCGACTTTACTGGTTAAAAGATAATTTCCTTGGTATTCATTATTAATATAAAGGTCAATGGGCTCAAATTCAACACTGTATGGCATGTCCATTTCTTTTGCTAATTGATACCACAAGGCATTTCTAGATAATGAACCATCAGGATAATTGGTTAAAAGTAACCAAGTTTTGGATTTTTTCATTCCTAGTATGTTTATTTTTTCTTCGAACTTAATTTGAAAAGGCTTTTTTTCTCTTTGCCATGTGGCGTTGCCTCTTCCTCTTATTTTTTTTATGGCTCCTACCGTGGTCTTATTTTCGGAGTCGGTTATTTTTGCTTCTCCTTTAAAGCCTATTTCGTGTTTTTCATCTTCAATGATTTTTTTTAGACTTTCTTTTCCTCCTTCAATGTCAATAAACATAGAAGGAAGTGTAGAACGCGCGATTTTTACTTTATAAGTGTTTACTTTTTTTACATTTGTTTCTAGTTTGAAAGTGTATTCTTCCTCTTCTAAGTCTAGACTTTCGTCGTTGGTTATTTTTTTTATTAACGCATCTTCTGCGTTATAAATGGATAAATAAGTTTTTACACCACAATCAAATAAAAGAGTTACCTTTTCTTTAAAGGAAGCGGGTAAAAAAAGATAATAGCTTTTTTCATCGTCTTTATAAAACCAACTTATTTTTTCTTCGTGTTCATTTTTTAATAAAAGAGATTTCAGCTGTAATTCATCGTAAATATTCTCATCAATACTGATTTCTGGTTCTGTAGGTTCTTCCTTTATTTTGGGGGGAAGTTCTTCTACGGAAATTATTTTGGGTATGCCAAAAGAAACGACTATTAGAAAAGAAAAAATGATTTTTTTGACCTGTTTTTTCATACTAAACCTCTTAACTAAATAGATATTATAACCGATATTTTTTTTTAAGAAAAGCTTAATTTTTAAGATTCGTTTTCTAATAGGCTTTCCGCAACTTTAATGCCATCCACCGCACTTGAAGTAATGCCTCCAGCGTACCCTGCTCCTTCACCTGTAGGAAAAATTCCTATTATATTACTTTCATACTTTTTATTTCTTATGATTCGAACGGGTGAAGAGGTTCTTGATTCAACGCCAGCAAGGATGGTTTTATCCTCAGCGAAATTTTTTATTTTTTTCTCAAAGAATGGAAAGGCTTCTTTTAAACTTTTGGTTATTTCTTCTGGAAAAAGAGTGTTTAAATCCGCAAAAGTATACGCACCTTTTATTCCTTCTATAGTCATTTTTTCTTCACTTTTCTGTTCTTTAAAGTCTTTTAAGGTTTGGCATGGAATGTTTCCTTTTCCAATTAGGAAGGCTTTTTTTTCTAATTTATTTTGAAAGGCCATGCCATCTAAAGGATGAGGACCAAAATCATTTTCATCTACGGTGACGACAAGGGCACTGTTAGCATACCCACTGTCTCTTTTGTAATTACTCATACCATTAATGGCTAACGCACCTTTTTGACTTGAAGCGTTTACAACATAACCTCCTGGACACATACAAAAAGAATACACCCCTCTTTTATTTTGACAGGTATGGGTTAATTTATAGGTAGTGGGACTTAATGTCTTTTTATATTTTTCACCAACAAGTGATGCGTCGATTTTTTCTTGAGGGTGAATGACACGTACGCCAACGGCAAAGGCTTTGGAAGTCATGTCCACTTTTTTATCATAAAGCAATTTAAAGGTGTCTCTAGCACTATGACCGATGGCTAGAATTAAATGTGTGCAAGGAAGATATTTTTCATGATTGACAATCACTCCTTTTAAAACTTTATTTTCGATACAAAGGTCGGTTAAACAGGTCTTGTATAAAAAAACGCCTCCTAAAGATTTTATGTATTCTCTCATTTTTATGATAACTTCTCTTAAGATATCGGTGCCAATATGAGGTTTATAGCTATAAAGGATTTCTTTTGGCGCCCCAAAGCGTACGAAGGTTTCAAAGACTTTGGTCATTCGATTTTCTTGATTTCTAATTAAAGTATTTAGTTTTCCATCCGAAAACGTTCCTGCTCCCCCTTCTCCAAATTGAACATTTGAACATTCATCTAGTCTACCTTTTTCCCAAAAAGTCGTGACTTTTTCTATACGCTCTTCTATTTTTTCTCCTCTTTCAATAATGATGGGAGGGTTATTATTTTCGGCAAGAATCAAGGCCGCAAATAAACCACTTGGACCACTTCCTACAATTATAGGGGGTTGTTTTAATTTCTTATTACTTTTAAAGGTGTAGGTTTCTTCTTTTGAGGGAAAGATGTCTTTGTCATTTTGATTTTTTAAGATTTTTTCTTCATTTTTAACTTCAACATTTACTTCATAAACAAAGAAAATACTTTCTTTATTGCGCGCGTCTATGGACTGGCGATAAATAGAAAAAGATTTGATTTCGTTTGGGTTTATTCTTAATTTTCTGGCTATTTTTTCTTTTAATTTTTCTTTACTATTGGTTAAGGCTTCTATTTTAATTTGTCTTATTCTAATCATAAATTTTTTCCTACTCTATATCCTGTTATGAAAGCAAAGGCTAAATTATATCCCCCACAATCCCCTGAAACGTCTAATATTTCTCCTGTAAAATAAAGATTTTTTTCTAATTTTGACTCTAAAGTTTGAGGGTTTATTTCATTTAAGTTTATCCCACCTGAGGTCACTTGGGCTTTTAAATCGTCTCCGGTTTCTATTATTTCTAAACGGAGGTGTTTTAAGACTTGTTCTAAAGCATGACATTCTTCTTTTTTTAAGTCTTGAATGCGTTTGTTTTTATCCAATTTAGCGTTTTTTAATAAAAGAAACATTAATTTATAATTTAGTAGAGATTCTAAAAAATCTTCTAGAGTGGGATTTAACATTTGTTCTGTTCTTTTTCTTAAGAATGTTTTAAAGTTTTCAATTTCTGGTAAAAAATCGATTTCAATTTCTGTTGTTTGATTTAAATATAGAGAACGGCTGGCTTTATTACTTAAATTAAAGATGCATATTCCACTTAAACCCTTTTTTATACATTGTATTTCACCTTGCTCTTCTTTTTCTAATTTTCCATTAATGAACAAGCGAACTTTAGCACTAACACGAATGTTTTCCCACAACGTGGCGATTTTATCTTTGCATATTAAATTTGTAAGCGTTGGTAAAAGCGGAATAAGGGTGTGGTTGAACGATTTTGCTAGGTCATATCCTGTGCCATCGCTTCCTGTTTTAGGGTAAGTTTTTCCTCCTGTTGCTAAAACAACTTTATCACCTTCTAATGTTTTGTCCACTGATTTTACAATGAATTTTCCTTTCTTTTTTTCAAGACTTCGCACTTTAAAATTTGGTACCCATTCTATTTTTTGTTCTTTTATTTTTCTTTCTAATAGTGCAAGGAGACTATGGGCGTCTTTGGAATAAGGATAATAATACCCATTTTGAATTTTTGGATACACACCTAATTCTTCTAAAAAATGATAGGTATTTTGGATGTTTTCAGGTGTTAAAATTTCTTCTAAAACCATTTGGTTTTCTGTTTCATAATGGCTACTTTCTATTTCGGTGTTCCAATAATTGCATTTTCCATTTCCAGTTAAGACTAGCTTTTTTCCAATTTTATCGTTGCCCTCTACTAAAATAACTTTTTTGTTTTGACTACATGCTAACGCGGTGATGATTCCTGATGCTCCAGCTCCAATAATGATTATTTTCTCCATAATACTTTCCTTTCAAATTTAGGTTATTATATCATAGAAGTGGATAGATTGGACTTTCATTTGTTAATTTGATAAAATAGTGGCGAGGTGAGACTCTATGACCATTGTGTTTAAAGTTAGTGAAAATATAAAGAAAAAAATGATGGCTTATTATGAGGATAAAAAAAGGGAGAAAACCCCTCCCTATGCCATTTTTCAAGCGGATGAAGCGGATACCATTATCACACTTTATGAAAGTGGAAAAGCCATGTTTCAAGGTGTTAGTGCGGATATTGATGCCAATCTTTGGATTGAAATGGAAAAAAAGCTAAATAATCGTATTATTGATATTGATGAAAAAAAGAAGGAAAAAGAAAAGTATAAAGAAAATTTAGAGTATTTTTATAGTATTTCAACGATTGGTTCAGATGAAGTCGGAACGGGAGATTATTTTGGACCTATAGTGGTGTCCGCTACTTTTGTTTCTAAAGATAAAATTGATTTAATGAACGATTTAGGAGTCAAGGATTCTAAAAAAATTACGGATGACAAAATTATTAAGATTGCTCCAACCCTTATTAAAGAAATTCCTTATGTTACGTTTATTTTAAATAATAAAGAATACAATGCCTATCAAAAAAAGGGTTATAATATGAATAAGATTAAAGCGATTTTACATAATAAGGTTCTTTATGCTTTAACGCATAAGGAAGAAAAGTATCCTTACGATAAAATTGTTGTAGATCAATTTGTTTATCCGAGAAAATATTTTGAACATATTATTGATGCTAAGGATAAAGTGATGAATATTACGTTTACAACAAAAGCGGAAAGTAAATGTGCTAGTGTTGCGGCGGCGAGTATTATTAGTCGTTATATCTTTTTAAAACAAATGGATGATTTAGGAAAAGACGTGGGACTAGATTTACCTAAAGGAGCCAATGATTCCGTTGACTCAGTTGGAAAAGACATTGTTTTAAAATATGGTCTAGAAAAATTAGATACGATTGCTAAATTAAATTTTAAAAATACGGATAAAATTAAAAAAATGTTAAAATAAAAATTCTCAGTTTTTGAGAATTTTTTTATGTTTCCATTTTTTCTAAGCTGACACTTACAATCTTACTTACTCCTTTTTCTTGCATTGTGATACCATACAAGTTATCGGCGTATTCCATCGTTCTTTTTTTATGAGTGATTAAAATAAATTGACTGTTGTGCTTAAATTCTTGCAAGTATTTACCAAATGCATCGACGTTTGCTTCATCTAAAGCGGCCTCTACTTCATCTAGAATACAAAATGGTACGGTTTTAACGTTCATAATAGCAAATAATAAAGAAATAGCGGTTAGGGTTTTTTCTCCCCCACTTAAGGGCCCTACTGAAGATAATTTTTTCCCTGGTGGAACAGCCATGATTTCAATTCCAGTTTCCAAAAGATTTTCTGGATCGGTAAGTTTTAATAACCCATTTCCTCCTTTAAACATTTTCCTAAAAATAGTTTGAAATTCTTCATTTATTTTAGTGAAGGTGGTACTAAATTTTTCAATCATGATGGTATCCATCTCTTTTATTATTTCTCTTAAATGAGTATTAGAGTTTTCTAAATCTTCTTTTTGGTTGTTTAAAAAATCAAATCTTACTTTTACTCTTTCATATTCATCAATGGCAAAAAGGTTTACGTTTCCTAATTTATGAATTTCATTTTTTAGATGTTTAACTTGCTCTTGGGCAATTTCTTTATCTAATTCTAAAATATAACTTATTTTAGCTTGTTCATAGGTTAAATTATAGCTTTCGTTTAAAGAGATTAGTAAACTATCTAATTTTGTATCCATTTTTACTAATTCCATCTCTTTATTTTTTAATTCCGTTTGCAATTTATTGTATTCACTGTTTTTCTGTTTAAATTCTTTTTCTAAAATTTCTATTTTTTCAGTTAATTCGCTTTTTTCATTTTTTGTAAATTCTAAATTGGCTTCTAATTTATTTTTCTTTTTTTCGGCTTCATTTACAAGTTCTAATAAAGCCATTAATTTTTGATCAACGTTGCCATTTTGTAAGCTTTCAGCGCCTTCTAATTCTTTACTTAAATCGCGTTGCTTTTCTTTTTTAGCGTTTAAGAAACTTTCTTTTTCTTTTTTACTTTCTCTTAAATGGATTACTCTACGATTTAATTGTTCTTCTTGAATCTCTAATTCTTTTAATTTCTCTTCAAATTGATTTAATTGTATCTTTAATTTTTCATTTTCATTATTGGTTTCTTCTAATGTTCTTTTTATCTTTTCTAATTCGTTTCTATCATTTAAAGAACTGTTTTCTTTACTTTTTCCACCCGTTAAAGACCCTCCAACATGCATAATGTCTCCTTCAAGGGTTACGACACGGTATTTATGTTCCATTAATTTACTAATGTTTGTCATGTCATCTATCGTTTTGACGACTAGTACTTGACCTAATTGGTTTTTAATGATGGCTTCATACGTTTTTTCATAATTGATTAAGTCGGAGGCTACGCCAATAAACCCCTCATTATTTTTTAGTTTAATTAAAACCTCTTCTGGAATAAATCTTTCTTTAATCGTGTTTAATGGAAAAAATGTCGCCCTTCCTAAACGATTTTCTTTTAAGAATTGAATAGCTTCTTTTGCTATTTGTTCATCCTGAACCACAATAAAATTTACACTTGCTCCTAAAGCAATTTCAATCGCTTTTGCGTAGTCTTCTTTAACGTTTATTAATTTTCCAATTGTATTATGAATTCCTTTTAAGCGAACGTTATTTAATATGTTTTTAACTGAAACGGGCGTTTTTAAATCTTGCTCTAATGCATTTTCTAAAATTTGTTTTTTACTGTTTAATTCAAAAAAAGAATGGGTACTTACTTTAAGTTGATTTTGAAGTTTATTTCTTTTTATTTTTTCTAAGCTAATGGTTTCATCCACATTTCTTAATTCATTTTCTTCTTTTTTTAATTCTTTTTCTAAGTTTAAGATTTCATTATTAATTAAGTTTATGTCTCGGTCAAAGGCATTTAACTCTTCTTTTAAGTGAATAATGTTTTGATCTATGTTTAATTCATTCTCTGCGTATTTTTTTCTTTCTTGATACATTAATCGTTCGTTTTGAAAGTTTTTAAATTCATTGATGCTTTTAAGCAATTCTTGATTTAAATTATTAATTTGTTCTTCTAATTTCATACTTTTTAGTTTTAATTCTTCCAAAGCACTTGATTCTTTTGAAGCGTCTGATTCTTCTTTTAAAAGGCATTGATTTAAATCGTTGATTTCTTGTTCAAGGGTTCGATGTTTGGTTTCTATGTGACTAATTTCATCAGTGATGGTTGCCACTTCAATATTTTTTAGTTTGTCTTTTAATTCTAAGTATGTTTTAGCGTTTTCGCTTTGTTCTTTTAAAGGTTCAATCGTTGTTTTTAATTCATCAATGACTAAATTGACTTTTCCTATATTTTCTAATGTTTTGTCTAATTTTTTAATACTTTCTTCTTTATGTTTTTTATATTTTAAAACGCCAGCGGCTTCTTCAAAGATGCTCCGACGGTCAATGGGCTTACTATTAATGACTTCACTAACGCTTCCTTGACTTATAATGTTAAAAGATGAGGCGCCAGCACCTGTATCTAAAAATAAATCCGTGATGTCTTTTAGGCGTACTTTGGTGTTATTAATAAAGTACTCACTTTCCCCACTTTGGTATAAAACTCTTTTGACTTCAATTTCAGTAAAATCACTTTTTAAGTAATGGTCTTGATTATCAAAGTTTAAAGAAACTTCAGCACGAGAGGCTTCTTTACGACTGGCTGAACCCATAAAAATAACATCACTCATCGCACTGGTTCCACGTAAAGATTTAACGGATTGCTCCCCTAAAACCCAACGTATGGCATCAACAATGTTCGATTTTCCACTTCCATTAGGACCAACAATACAGGTAATGTTGTTTTCTAACATAATATTTATTTTATCTGCAAACGACTTAAATCCATTTGCTTTAATACTTTTTAGATACATGTTTTTCTCCTCACATTATAGATTTTATTTAAGGCTTTATAGTCTTGTAATTTTGAGTATAGATAATTTCCTTCTTTATTTTTTTCTAAGAAAGTATAACGATGACATTCATCTACAAAAATAGTAAATACTTTATTGTTATACGTTATATCAAAGCATTTTTTAAATTTTTTGTTCATGTGTCCTCCTATTTACAAGATTTTTGATAGGCATCTTTGGCGGCTTTTTGTTCTGCTTCCTTTTTCGAGTGTCCGACTCCTCTACCATAAATCATACCATTAATTTGTACTTCTATTGTAAAGATACGGTTATGTGCTGGCCCCTCTTCTTTTATTACAACGTATTCTAAACTTTTCTTATCGGTTTGCACTAATTCTTGAAGTAAAGATTTATAGTCATAATTAAAACGCACTTTTTTTTCTATGTAGGGTTTGATTAAATTCAAAATGTAATTTCTAGCGACTTCTAAACCTTGTTCTAAATAGATTACTGCTAAGACACTTTCAAATACATCCGCTATAATTGTATCGTTGACATCTTTTTCTTGACCATGACCGACTAGGATATATTTTTTTAATTCAAGATCTTCTGCGTACGTCGCTAGCGCTTCTTCACAGACGTAGCTTGCCCTAATTTTACTCATACTTCCTTCATTATCGGCTGTATTTAAAAACAAATATTCACTAGAGATAAGTTGTAATACTGCATCTCCTAGAAATTCTAAACGTTCATAGTTTTCTCCTCCTTTTTCATTTGAGTAAGAACTATGGGTTAAAGCGATTTCTAAAAGTGCTTCGTTTTTTATATTTATTCCTAAACTTTTTAGTTTTTCTTTCATAATCAGCCTCCACTTTTTATTAGTTATTATATCATGCTTTTATAAAATTGGTAAATTAATGATGTTGCATGTTTCACATAACTATGTATATAATAGTTGCTTACAGGGAGTTTATTATGAATATTATTCGTTTGATTGATCAATTAATAATTAAAAAAGTATTAGAAATTCTAATCATTCTTTGCCTAATTGTTTTAGCTTTAACTTTAATTCACCGAAAAAGTTTTCAAGAAATTTTTCAAGAAATTTCTTATTTTAGAACGACGCATTATACTCAAATTGATACAGAAATTAATGATTTTTCTTACACGATTCACTTAATAAATGAAACTTATACTGAAGAATCTTTTCAATTAATGATGGAATTTCAAGAAGATTTTTTTGATCCAGAGAAGGTTTACATAAAAATAAATGGTCATTCTGTTTCTTTAAACAATTTTAAAAAGAAAAATAAAAATACTTTTTTAATTTTAAACGATACCATTAAAGCTTCTGAAAAAAAATATATTATTGAGCTTATTTACGAAGATTCCTTTTTTATTAATGCTAATTTTTATTTAGAAAATATTTTAAAAATATAATCTTGTTTAAATTACTATTTTACTTCAATTTATTTTTGTAGTAAAATAAAATCATGAAAAAAGGAATTATTTTTATTATTCGATGTTATCAAATTGTCCCTTTTGCCTCTCATCATTTTTGTCGTTTTTATCCTACTTGTAGCAATTATATGATTGAGGCAATTGAAAGATTTGGAGTAAAAAAAGGAATAAAAATGGGGCTGAAACGCTTAAAAAAATGCCGTCCTAAAGGTATTTTTGGTTATGATCCTGTCCCTCATGAAGGAGAGAATTTATGAAAAAATATTTAATTTTATTGACACTGAGTTGTCTACTCTTGTTTGGTAGCGCATGTAGTCAAAGCAATACCACTGAATTAAAAATCGCAACCACGATTTATCCAATTTATTATCTAGTTCATGAGATGTTTCCTAGCGAAAATACCGTAAGTATTTATCCAGATGGTGCAGACGTAAAAAATTATACACTTACAGAAAAAAGAATAGAAGATTACAGTGCGAATGATTTATTCATTTATAATGGATTGTCTAATGAGTTAACGATTGCAAAAGATTTAATTAATTTTAATAAAAATTTAAAGGTTCTTGATGTTTCTTACGGTTTAAAGTTTAATTATGGATTGGAAGAATTGTGGCTTTCTCCTAATTATTATTTAATGCTAGCTACTAATATAAAAAATAACTTGAAAAATTTAAGTGATAATAAATATTTTATAGAAGAAATTGAAAAAAATTATAATATTTTAGAAGAAAATTTGTCTGTAATGGATGCAAATTTAAGAGAGATTGCGAAAGATGCTTTAACTATTAATCGTAATGTTATCATTGCTTCTCATTCGCTTTTTAAATATTTAGAAAATTATGGTTTTCAAGTTTTTTCATTAGATGATTCGACGATTAATTTAAATCTTATTAAAGAAATTTTTAAAAATGGAACCTATACAACTCTTTTTATGAAAAGTAATGAGGAAAAAACGGAGTTAATAAAAAATTTAGAGGAAGAATACAAAGCAAAAATTGTTTTGGTTAATACTATGGAAACCATTACAAAGGAAGAAAAAGAAAATAATGATAATTATTTTAGCATAATGGAAGAGTATTTAGAAAACATTCGAAAAGCCACCTTAGGAGAGTAATCTCTTTTTTATTTGATTTTAATTAACTTTATTTTTATTGGATGATTCGTTATGATTTTTTCCTTGACTCCTTTTTAAAATTATTATAAAATGATTATAGGTTTTGGAGCAGTACTCAAGAGGCTGAAGAGGCGCCCCTGCTAAGGGTGTAGGTCGGGTAACTGGCGCGAGAGTTCAAATCTCTCCTGCTCCGCCATTTAAGATTATAAAAAGATTTTGAATTTTCAAAATCTTTTTTATTTTCTTTTTATTGCAAATTTATTTAATTCTTTTTTTCTTAAATTAAAAGACATTATTATAAAAATAAAAGAGGCTATTAGTAAGGGTATAATGGTTAAATAATCGCTTATTTTTATTTCATCTTTAATATATGAATAAAGTGCCTCCCCTATTCCATAAATTAACCCAATTAAACCTATTATCATGATACGATTTAATCGAGATAGACTTTCTTTTCCTTTTGTAGTCTTTTTATATTCTTCGATTAAATTCTTTTTTTCTTCTTTATTCATTCTTTGATATTTTGTCTTCATACATCCTCGTTCTTTCTTTTAATATTATAACATTTACTTTAAAAAAAATAAATTCTATTATAATTTATAATAATTTAATGTAAGACTAGGGATAAAATAGAATATGAGCTATTTTACTTAAATGTTTTTATGCTCTTATTTTTCTAAATAAATAGAACTAAATATAATAAGTTTGCTACGATATGCAATATTTTCATTTTATTTAAAAGGCACAAAAAATAAAAAAAAGCCTTAAAATAAGGCTAATAAACTAATGGTGTCCCCTCAGGGATTCGAACCCTGGACCCACTGATTAAGAGTCAGTTGC
>CAOKAG010000002.1 GCA_948466395.1 uncultured Mycoplasmatota bacterium | reverse complement strand
AGACTTTATGGTATCTAGAAACAATTTTTTATCATTAACTGTCAAACTTGGGAGTATAACATTTTTGGCTACAAAAAAAAAGAAGCTTATTAAACTTCTTATCGATTGCCATAATAAGCATAACGATTGGACCAATTGTAACCTTTGGCATTATTAAACCCTGGGGGAACGACTACTCTTGATGCTGGGGTACTTCCAGTATAAGCTCCTGTCATGACACCAAAATGAAGATGGGCTCCAGTTGAACAACCATCGGTTTTTTTGCCTGCGGCTCTTGCTGCGGCTTGGGCTCGTGGTCCTCCTCCAACGGTTCCAATAATTGTATTTTGATTAATTGTTTGACCGACACTTACATTGATGGATAATAAATGGTAATAATAAGTTGTGTATTGTTTACCATTAACAACCACATCAACATATACCATATTTCCTCCACAACTTGTATATCTTAGAATACCAGATACTCTTCCTCCAGCCGCTGCATAAATAGGTGTTCCTTCAGATACTCTTCCAATATCTATTCCGCTATGAAAGCTATATTTAACTCCAGATACAGGATGGGTTCGATACCCCATTGGACTTGTAACGGTCCCACTATTAAGCGGTTTTAACCACATCGAGTTATTTTCCATTAAATCGATTAAGCGCGCTGTATAGACTACTTTACCATATAATTTTAAACTTGCTTCTTTATATAGATTAAAGTTATTTTCAGCTTGTCTTACTTGTTCTTCTAAATCAGGCGCAAATTTATCATAATTATCAATGTCACCATATAGGTTTTCTATGGCATTCTGATATTCAGGAATTTTTCTTTCTAATTCCTCTTGTTTCTTTTTTAAATCAATTTTTAATTGTTCATTTTCTTTAATTAATTGATCTAAAGCATCTATATTTTTTTGATAAGCGTCTGTAATTTGTTCCATAGCTCGAATTCGCATGATAAATTCAGTAATCGATGCAGAATTGGATAAATATTCTAAATAGGCGTTTTTACTTTTCATTTGTTGCATCGCTTTCAAAGCTTTTTCCGTTGCGACATTTAATTCTTTTATTTTATTATCCGATTCTTCTATTTTTTGATTAGCTTCTTCAATGTCTTTTTCGGCTTGGTTAATGTCCGCTTCGGCTTGAGCAATGGCTGCCTTTTTAGCTTCAATTTCCTTTTTGGCTTGATCTTTTTTAGCATCGTTTTCAGCTTTTTCTCGTTTTTTCTCATTTAAGATGTCTAACAAATCTTGTAATGTTTCTGGATTCTTAGCGGCTTCAACAGGCATAGGTCTTACAAAATAGGAAAATAAAACAAGAAAAATCATTATAAAACTAAAACTTTTTTTTATCATATTTTTAAATACTTCCTTACTGCACGAGAGCTACCAATCATTCCTATTACTGCTCCTAAAACAACTAATATTCCTGCGATATAAAGAATGAAATTAAATGGTTTAACTAAAGTAATAATTTGTGAAAAAATGTAGCCATGAAAATGATCGTAGATCATAACGTAACCATAAATACTTACAATCATAGGAATAATGCTCCCGATAATTCCTAAAATGATTCCTTCAAATATAAAAGGTAAACGCACTCTTATATTGGTTGCTCCTACTAAACGCATTATCTCAATTTCGTTTTTTCTAGAGAAGATGGTCAACTTTATAGTATTTCCAATTAAGAAAGCTGTGACCACTACTAACGCCCCTACTATTACTATGGTTATTTTTTCGATAATGTCAAAAGCGGATATTAATTTTTCGGCCATTCCTTCGCCATAGTCTACGCTTTCAATAAAGTCAAACTTTTTTATTTCTTCAGACGTTATTTTTAAATCCTTCACATCTTTAACTGTCACGGTAATTGAATTGAGTAGTGGGTTGTTTTCCAAATAA
This sequence comes from uncultured Mycoplasmatota bacterium, assembly GCA_948466395.1. Taxonomy (GTDB): domain Bacteria; phylum Bacillota_I; class Bacilli_A; order RF39; family UBA660; genus MGBC108787. The sequence continues at coordinate 80,607 of CAOKAG010000002.1, read as the reverse complement.
TCTAAGGCTGAACTATATGTATCTGAAAAATTTTTTATTTCTAATTTCCATTCTTCTTTACTTTTATATTCGTATTTTTCTATATTAGGCATTTCATTTAATTTTTCTTTTAATTGAGTTATTTGCTCTTCAGTTCCTGATTCTTTAATATAGGTCACTATGGTTAATTCTTTTTCTAAATTACTTGTAATATTTTTAACGTTATAAGATAAAATCATCGCTACGGCTAAAATGATTAAAGTAATACTACTACAGGTTATGGCTGCTGTAGAAAGGCTTAAATTTCTTACAACACTTTTTATTGAGTCTCTAAGACTTCGATTAAACATTCGGAGTGCTTTCATGAACTTTATAACTTCCTTTCTGTTCATCACGTACTAGAACCCCGTTTTCGATTTGGAGTACTCTTTTTTGCATTTCATTAACAATTTCACGATCATGCGTGGCCATTATAATGGTTGTTCCTGCTTCTTCATTTATTTTTTTCAATATATTAACAATTTCTTTTGATATATCTGGATCTAAATTCCCCGTTGGTTCATCACAAATTAAAAGCTTTGGATCATTTACTATTGCTCTTGCAATACAGGCTCTTTGTTGTTCTCCTCCTGATAATTGATTAGGAAATGAACGAATTTTTTCTTTTAATCCAACCGATTCTAGTGCTTTTAAAACTTTATTTCTAATCTCACGTCCATTTAAACCAATTGATTCCAAAGCAAAAGCAACATTTTCATAAACAGTTAGTTTAGGTAATAATTTAAAATCTTGAAAAACAATCCCCAGTTTTCTTCTTAATTTATAAACTTTAGAGTTTCTTAGTTTAGCGACATTTATTCCTCCAACGATGACACTGCCATTCGTTGGTTTTTCTTCACGGTATAACATTTTAATTAGTGTTGACTTTCCACTTCCACTGGCTCCAATAATAAAAACAAATTCGCCTTTATCAATGGTAACATTTAAATCAGCAATGGCTGTGACTCCATTTTGATAGACCTTGTAACAATTCTTGACTTCAATTAACCTCACGTTTTAAAACACCTCAACTATTTTTTATTTCATTATAACATTATATTTCTTTTATTCAAATGGTAAATTATGTCTCTTGACACCACCAGCCACTTCATAACAATCATTAATTATAAAAAAGGCATGCGGATCTATTTTTAAGACCATTTCTTTAAAATAATAATAATCTCGATTTCCAACGACACACATAAGCACATGATTTTTTTCTTCAGTAAACCCTCCTGTAGCGTTTAGAAGGGTTACGCCTGTTTTTAATTCTTTTATGATAAATTCTTTAATTAGTTCATTTTCTTTGGTATAAACAAAAAAGAGTTTACTGTTTGAGATTCCAATTAAAATGCGATCAATAAGAGTAGTGTTAATAAATAAAATAATTAAAGAGTAGATAAATTTATTCATTCCAAAACATAATAATCCCAGTAAAATAATAATGATATTTATAGAAAAAATGGCTTTCCCTTCAGGAATTTTACCAAATTTATTGATTATTTTCATGACAATGTCACTTCCACCCGTATTAAAGCCTGTTTTATAAATTAGACCATTGGATACACCACAGAAAAAGCCAGCTAGTAATACGATAAGTAATGGATTGTCAAATTCAAGGTAAGGAAGAATAAACTTGGCAAGAGGAGCAGTTAAAGTAACCAATAATGGATATAAAATCGATCCTACCAGTGATTTAACTGTGTCTTTTTTCCCGAGAAAAATAAAAGATAGAAGGATTAATAAAAGACTCATTATGCTTATGAAAACAGAAGTATTTAATCCTGTTATTTTTTCAACGACAATTGCTAAACCACTCGTTCCACCAATTACATAATTGTTAGGGGCTAAAAACAGATTATAGTTTAAAGCTAATAAAGCTATACTAAACACTAATAAACTTATGCGTAGGTAAAAGCTTTTTTTCATTATTTGTTGTTTTATTTTTTTTAAATTAATTTTCATAGGTTTCACCTTATTTATTATACTAAAATTTGGAATATTTTAAAATAGTGTTCATATTTTTAATTAGAGGTGAAGAAAAATGAATGGAAGTTATTATCAAAATCCAACGTTTCCTGGAGCCAGTGAAAATAACGCCTATAAACAAAATTTTAATCCTAACGCAAATACGATGACTCCTCCTGGAAATATCAGTTATAACCCTGATTTAGATATGGAACAAAGCTATATTGAAAACATCTTAAGACTGAATAAAGGTAAACGAATACGAGCTTATGTCTCTTATCCTGATTCTTTAGAGTGGCGTGATAAAATCTACACAGGTATTATAGAAGAGGCTGGACGTGATCATTTGATTATGAGTGATCCGAATACAGGTAAATGGTTTTTAATTCGTATGATTTACTTAAATTATGTTGAATTTGATGAAAAAATTAATTACAGTCATTCTTATTCTGAGAAAACATTTTAAAAACTTTCCAATACGGAAAGTCTTTTTTATAGGTTTACGTTATGATAAATATTTGTTACATCATCAATTTCTTCTAAAAGAGTCAGTAATTTTTGAAAGTCAGCCATTTCTTCTTCATTTAAGGTCACTTTATCTTTTGGGTAATAACCTGTTTCATCGATTAAGTAATCTAGATTAGGAATAAGTTTTTCTAACACGTCTTTTAATTTATGTTGTAAATTCGGATTAATTGAAATGGTAATGTTCTCTTCTTCAGTTTCGAAATCTGTAATTTCAAGTTCATTTTCTAATAGTGTATTAAATATTTCTTCTTCCCTATCGCTTTTAAATGCTATTAATGTTAAATAATCGTAGTTATAGGAAACCGAATTTGAAACCCCTAAACTTTTATGAACTTTATTAAAGGCAGCACGTACTTCAGCTACTGTACGGTTCACATTATCGGTCATGGTTTTAATGATTAGTGTTGATGCACCAGGTCCAAATCCCTCATAAAGAATGGTTTGGTAGTCTTCTCCACCTGATCCTTTTGCTTTTTCTATTGCTCTATTTATGACATCTGTAGGTACTTGTTCTTTTTTGGCTTTTTCAATTAATCTTCTTAAATTTAAATTACCATTAGGGTCTGTCCCTCCATTTTTAGCTATTTGATAAATTTCTTTAGCGTAACTTGAATAAACTTTTGCTTTGGCAGCCCCTGTTTTTGCCTTACTAGCGGCGATGTTTGGAAATCTTCCCATAGTATCCCTCTCTTTTATAATTTTATCTTACCATAGTTTATTTGACTTGTAAAATAAGATTTAGACTAAAACATGCCTTTTAAATCTTGTACAAAATCGTAAACAAAGTGTTCTTTTAAAGGCATTTTTTTTATTTTTTTAATTGTTTTTAAAGGTTTATAGATTTGATAATAGTCTAATTTTTCTTTTTTCATGACGTATTCTATTGATTTTATAACAGCAAGCTTTTTCGTACTTACATTAAAAAAGCTCATGATTCTTTTCATTCTTTTTTTACTTATTTTTCGAGTTAAAAAGGCATAAATAAATTCTGGATTTCTTTTAAAACAATAGTCATAGCCATCTAATTTTTTTAATACTCTTAAAGCATCGAAATACCCCATTTTAATATTTTCATTTATTATATCGTTATCAAAGGTTAAGACGCCTCCTAATTTTCTTCTAGGCGTTATTTTTACAATTTCAACTTCTTTTTTCAATTTTTGATTTCGATTAATTAAGGGATTTAATTCAACGACGTATATTTTTTTATATCCTTTATCAATTAACATATTAATGGGCGTATTATCATAAAATCCACCATCAATATAATAATGATCGTCTACTTTTTTTTCCATTTTAAAAAAAGGAAGATAGCAACTTGCTAATATGTAGTCATACAATTTTTCTGTATTCATACTTTCTTTAAAAATATACAGTGGTTTTAAGTCGTGAACTCTTACTGTACAAAGACCATAATCCATATTACTATTCATAAGTTCAGATATGTTTAAGTTTGTTTTTAAAACCTTTTCTAATCCTTCTACAGAAATGCCTCGTGATTTTATTATTTTTAATACATGTTTCAAACCTAAAAAATAATAATTTAAGTCATGCTTTTTGTCTTTTATTTTATTGGCGTATTCTTCATTAAATCCTAAAATTTCTGCAACAGAAATGTTTTTCCAAAAGTTTAATAATTCTTGTTCACGACCTGATGCAATCATCGCACCATTAAAGGCTCCAATTGATGTTCCACAAACACCATCAAATTTAATGTGATGTTTTTTTAAAGCTAAATAAGCGCCGATTTGATAGGATCCTCTTGCTCCTCCTCCTTGTAATGCTAAACCAATCATTTTTTCACCTCACTTATAAAAAATATAATATAGAAGATAATAGTACTCCTAAGATTAATCCTAATTTAATTTCTTTTTGTTTTATGTTTTGTTTGACTTCAGAAAAAAGTTCAAAGATGGCTATATAGATAATCATTCCTAATGTCAGAGCTAATAAAATACACTCTATCGTTTCATTTAGTTCTTTATTGAATAAGAATAGGAAAAAGGCTCCAAAGAAACTTGAAAAGGCTAAGAAAAATAAAATTAAAAATTTAGCAAATTGATTTTTTTTAGTGGCTAAACTTGCTGATATTTCTATGCCTAATGGAAGGTTATGAAGACTTACTGTTAATGCCATAATTAAACCTAATTTAAAATCAGAAAGACCTGTAATGTATATTGATATTCCTTCTAAAACATTATGAATGATTAAAGAAATTGATGTGATTAAGCCAATATGAAATAAATGATTTTCGTGTTCTTCTTGATTGTCTTCTTTTTCATGGTGTTCATGATGATGTTCTGGTATAAAGATGTCTAAGAATTTTAAGGAAAGACATCCTACTAATATCATAAAGAAACAGATGAATAAATTGTTTCTATTTTCAACATGTTCAATGATTTCGGGAAGTAAATCAAAAAGAGCTAAATAAAGCATTATAATAAAGGTTAAACCTGTTGTCATTAAAATTAGCTTTTTTTTATTTTTAAAGATGATGGGTATAAAAATTCCTATTAGAAAAAAAATACTTACAATGATGGTTAAAAAAAGTGCTTTTTCCATAACTCTCCGTCCTTTTTGTCAATTATAGCATTTTTAAATCAAAGAAAAAAGATGCTTTTTTGCATCTTAGTAGTTTTCAGCTTTAAGTTCCATAAAACTTTGAGGATGTTTACACACAGGGCACACAACAGGGGCTTTTTCTCCTACAGTAATGTGTCCACAATTGCGACAAATCCATACTTTTTCTTCGCCTCTTTGGAAAACTAAATTGTCTTCAATATTTCCAACAAGCTTCATGAATCTTTCTTCATGATGTTTCTCAATTTCTCCAACCATTTCAAATAGATTGGCTATATCTGTAAATCCTTCAGTACGGGCTGTTACAGCAAATTCTTTATACATTTCTGTCCACTCGTATTTTTCACCAGTTGCGGCATCTTTAAGATTTGTTAAAGTATCAGGAACATCGCCATCATGTAAAGCTTTGAACCAAAGTTTTGCATGCTCTTTTTCATTATTCGCAGTTTCTTCAAAGATGGCAGCAATTTGTTCATATCCTTCTTTTTTTGCTTTTGAAGCATAATAGGTATATTTATTTCTTGCTTGACTTTCTCCAGCGAAAGCAGCCATTAAATTACTTTCTGTTTTACTACCTTTTAATTCCATAATTTTTTACCTCTCTTTCATTAAAATATTATAGCGGTTTCTAAAATTCTTGTAAAGAACTTTTCGAATAAATTATTGCTTTTTAATGACTGGAGTTATTTTTAAAGGTTCTCTTTGTTCGGTTTCTTTCATTGCTCATATAAAAAATCTCAATAAGGTCAAAATAAAAGAGACTTTACTAAGTTTATTTTAGTGTTATAATTATAAAAAACGAAAGGAAAAAAATATGATTAAACAAAGAAAACAAGGAAATTTAATTATAATTTCTGGAACCACTTGTGCAGGAAAAGGGACGGTTATTCAAGAATTACTTAATAGAAATTCTAATCTTTCTTTATCTGTTTCTTACACCTCTAGAAACAAAAGAGACGGAGAAATTGATGGTAAAGATTATTATTTTATCAGTAAAGCTCAATTTGAGGAGAAAATTAAAAATGATGAAATGCTAGAATATGAAATTGTTCATCAAGAGCATTATTATGGTACACCTAAAAAAGAAGTAAAAGAATTATTAGATACTGGTAAAGATGTTATTTTAGAAATTGACGTTAAAGGAGCACAACATATCAAAGAAATGTTTCCCGAAACTGTTTTAATTTTCATACTTGCTCCCAGCATGGAAATTGTAAAAGAAAGAATTAAAAAGCGTGGAAAAGAAAATAATGAACAAATTATTAAAAGATTTCAAACCGCTTATCAAGAAATCAATGAAATTCCTAAATACAATTATGTTGTTGTAAATGAGGTATTAGAAGAAGCAGTCAAAAAGGTAGAGGCTATTTTACTAAGTGAAACTTGTCGTGTTGACCGAATTGAAGAAATTGCTGTAGAGAATCAAGAGGAAATTATTCATGAGTTTTTAATGGATAAGGAATTTGATAATTCACCTTTATATGAAGACAAATTAAATTAACACGTAAAAAAAGACAAAACTCGTTTCTTACGCTTAAGAAATGAGTTTTTTATATTGTACTATTTCATTGTCAAACCTAAAAAGACTTTAAACCTTGATCTTGAAAAAATAGTAGGGTTCTATTTTGTTGTCATTATTTCTTGCCAATGTTGATAAGTTCACTATTATTAATGTGATTTCGCATTTCATAACCATTGCTATGCTTTTTTGGTGCTTTATATTTATATATTTGAATAGCAGATGGGGTATAATCTAAGGGAATTAATCCATTCATCACTGCATCTTTAACAAAAATACGTTTGAAATCTTCTAATAATTTGTTGAGGTTTTCATATTCATGGATGCCACTATAAAAACAATTTTTATCATTAAACATGGGTTCAAACCAATATACTTTATTATTATCGTAAAATACTAAAATAGAATGACTAGGACAACCCTTTTTATCATCATAAAATAAATAATAAGTTTCATATTTTAAAGAAGTCATCTTTTCAAAAAAACATCTATGCAATTCTGTTCTATCCCAGCATATTCCGATATGACTTTTTAATAATTCGCTAGGTGATTGTAAACTATACGATTGAGCATCATTCACTCCATAATGTTTCTTGCCATTTTTATCAAGCCAACCATACTCGAACTCATTTTGCATATAAATAAAGAATTTATCAATATTAATTAATCCTTTTTCAGTAAAAATCTTTTTATAATCCATATTTATCCCTCGATTTTAAACTTTTTACATCAAAAAAAGAGATTACTCATCTCCCTTTTCAATGGCCTCTTCAAGTTCTTCTTTACTCATTTTAGAATAACCTTTAATTTTTTTAGCTTTGGCAATTTCTCTTAATTTTAATAAAGAGGTTTCGCCTTCTTTTAAAGGTTCTAAATTTTCCGCAATTTTTCCAGTTGTTACTAACGATTCTATTTCTTCTTTTGTTAAGGTTTCTCTTTCAATTAAAGCTTCACTTAAAATATTTACTAATTTTTCATTTTCAAGCAATATTTTTTTAGCATCAGCGTAACAATTTTCAACAATTTTTCTTACTTCACGGTCAATTTCTAGTGCCACTTGATCAGAATAATTTCTTGATTTGTTGTAGTCTCTTCCTAAGAAAACACCTTCGCTTTTTTGTTCATATTGCATGGGTCCTAATTCACTCATACCGTATTCAGATACCATACTACGCGCGATGTTTGTTGCTTTTTTAAAGTCATCACTGGCCCCTGTTGTAATTTCTCCTAAGAATAATTCTTCAGCAGCACGACCACCTAAAAGACCTGTAATCATTGCTAATAATTCTTTTTCAGTCATTACAGAAATTTTTTCTTCTTTTGGAAGCATCATTGTATAACCACCAGCCATTCCACGTGGAATAATGGTTATTTTATGAACTTCATTAGCATCTTCTAATTTAATACCAATAACAGCGTGTCCTGATTCATGGATGCTTACTAATTTTTTCTCTTTGTCAGTAATTTTTCGACTGGTTTTAGCTGGACCCATTAATACTCTATCCGTTGCTTCATCAATGTCATCCATCGTAATGGATTCTTCATTTTTTCGAACAGCTAATAAAGCGGCTTCATTTAAAAGGTTCTCTAAATCTGCTCCGCTAAATCCTGGCGTACGAGCACTTATATTATTCAATTTTACTGTAGGATCTAATATTTTATTACTTGCATGAACTTTTAATATTTCTTCTCTTTCTTTTGTATCTGGTAAATTAACTGTCACTTGACGATCAAATCGACCTGGTCTTAATAAAGCTGGATCTAAAACGTCTGGTCTATTAGTAGCAGCAATAATAATAATGCCTTCGTTTGCTCCAAAACCATCCATTTCAGTTAATAATTGATTTAATGTTTGCTCTCTTTCATCGTGTCCTCCGCCAAGTCCAGCCCCTCTTTGACGTCCTACGGCATCAATTTCGTCAATAAATATTAAGCATGGAGCGTTCTTTTTCGCTTCTTTAAACATATCACGAACTCGACTTGCACCTACTCCTACAAACAATTCCACAAAGTCTGAACCACTAATGTAATAAAATGGAACATTAGCTTCTCCAGCTACAGCTTTGGCTAGTAACGTTTTTCCTGTTCCTGGAGGCCCTACTAATAAAACACCTTTGGGGATACGAGCTCCTAACTTTTGGAATTTTTTCGGATTTTTTAAGAAATCAATTAATTCTGATACTTCTTCTTTTTCTTCTTTTAATCCAGCAACATCTTTAAATTTTACACTGCCACCATTTTCACTTAATTTTGCTCTACTTCTACCAAAATCCATCGAATTTTTATTACTTCCAGCCATTTTAGTAAATAAGAAGTAAGAAGCACCAATTATAATAATCAAAGGTAAAAAGTTAATTACAATATATAATATTGAAATCGAACCTGGGTCTTTTTTGGTTTCATATTTTTTTATTATATCGGGGTTTCCTTTAGCATAAGCCGTAATTTCATTTAAATCTTTTTCTACAACTTTTGCTTTAAAGGTTTCTTTTTCTTTATAATTCGCTAATTTTCCTTCAATGTAATAAACTGAATCGGAACTACTTGGTGTCACGATGATTTCAGTTACATTGCTTTTTTCTATTTCTCCTAATAATTCTCCTGTTGTTAATTCATGTTTTATTGCTCCACCCATATTTAGAACCGTTAAAACAAAGAAAATAACCACTACTAAAACTAAATAAGGAAATATATTTCTCATTGTGTTATTTCTATTCATTTCTTTTCTCCTCACTAACTACATATTTATATATTATATCATAAAATTCATTATTATTCTTATCAAAATTTGATTTTTTTAATCCAGGCATCCATAAAATAACCTCGTTTGCATCCGTAACAATAGGCCATTGGTCCCTTTTTTTTAAAGGAATTTTTTCATCAATAAAAATATCTTTTACTTTTTTACTTCCTTTTACATTTTTAAGCGTCATGACATCGCCTTTTTTTCTTGTTCGAACTTTGAGTGGTAAGGTTATTTCTTTTGAATCTAAGCGTAAAAGGTTATTACTTTTTTTATAATTATCTGTTTCTATTTTAATAATACTTTCTTGATCATTTAATATGATCTTTTCTTTTAATATCTCTTCCTTTTTTACTTGATCATGACTCTTGTTAAAATAAAGATATTGATAACTTTTTTCAAGCGTTTTGTTTAAAGGCAAATTTATTTTCTTATTTGGGGCTTGACTTTCTATTAAATCAAAAATCATTTTTTCGTGCGTAGCGTTTATTAAATAAATCATGTCTTTATATTCTTTTTTTAACATATCCTCTAATACTCGAACTTGAAACACAGAATCTAATTCTTTAAATTTGTGCAAGTTTACTTTATCAAAATCATAAATGGTCGTCAAGATGCTTTCTGTTTTTTTCTCTAAATAGACATTTATTCTGTCTAATTCTTCACTAAATTTTAAAAATTTTTGATGAACTTTAGGATTTTCTTGATGTAAAAAAGGAACCATGTTTTTGCGAAAGCGATTTCTAGTATAATCGTCACTTTGATTGGTTTTATCGATTCGGTATTCCAAATGATTTTCTATATTATAATTAATGATCTCTTCTTTGGTTAAATAGATTAATGGTCTGATCAGTTTATAATTTTTTTTGACTGTTATCTTTTTAAATCCCGCATAGCCACTAAAATTGCTGCCTCTAGTCAATCGCATTAAAATGGTTTCTATTAAATCATCGCCATGATGAGCAGTCATTAAACTCTCTGCATGGTATTTGTTTACTATTTTTTCTAAAAATTCATATCTTTTAATGCGGGCACTCTTTTCGGTATTCGTAGAGGGTAGATTATTTAATTCTTTTAATTCAAAAGGGATTTGGTAAGCGTCACACACTTTTTTTACAAATAAAGCTTCTTCTTTACTTTCTTTTCTTAAATTATGATTTACATGAGCAACAATTATTTTTAAATTGTATTCTTTTTTTTGTTGATAGAGAAGATGTAAAAGACACATTGAGTCTGGTCCACCTGATACAGCTACAACTATAATCATGTGTTTTTTCATAACTGATTTTAAAAATTCATATACTTTTTCCAATTTGAACACCTAATTCATTTAGTATTCTTATACTATTTCTTCAAATAGACTCCACTGTGCATCTATATCTATCTTTTTTTTAGTATTATTATCAAATATAAATTCATAATTTAATCCTTTTTTACCTATTTTTGATATTTTAATTTTATTACTTGGTATTACGACGCCATTAAAAGAATCATCGTTCATCAAATCATATATGTTTTTTTCTAAAATATATTCATTTTCATCTTTATCAATTAAATAAGTTCCATCACTTGAACAAATAATAAATTCAATAGGTTCGTTATTTGTATTTTTAATTACCTTATGTTTAGTTTTTATAATTCCTGAAAATTCATAAATTAATGTATCCTTATCGCCAATAATAAAAGCACGGTTCGGTATCACTTCTTTATAGTCTTTTCCATTAAAGTCTACAACTTTATCACTTATTTTTAAATAAACTTCAATAAATTCAAGGCAAGTGCTAAATTTATTTTCTGAATTCAATCTAACTAAACTTACTTTATCTTTTTTTATATCTGAGCCATCAAAAATTTTTTCAAACTCTTTTTTTAAAGAATTATTATTATAACTATCTTGTTCTTTATTATAAATCAATGCTGATTTATACACGTTATTATTTTCAGTTAATACATAAAGATATTTAATTACATTGATATCACCACATCCCCAATCGCTTGAAATCCCTATTATGTTTTCACCTTCTATGGCTATTATAAAAGGTTTTTCATTATTTATTTGAATTTCTAGAGTGCCGTCTTCTAAAACTTTCGCACTATTTATCGCTTCGTTGTTTTGACTTAAAAAAAATTGAATCTCTTTTAATGTTTCTTGATTTTTATACAAATTTTGATTTTTAAAATCAATTTCCTCAAATCCAAGAGATAAAGTAACAATTGATTCTTCTGTCTTTAAATCTTTAGGTGCTTGTTTCATTATAAAAACAGCACAAAATATTAATAATAGACCTAGAAGGCTTATCATGACTATTTTTTTATTCATTGTTATCCTTCTTTCTTTTTTAAATTTGCTTCTAGCATGGGAAGAATGTCCCCATCTAAAAATTTCATGACGTTACTGGTTTCATAACCAGAACGATTGTCTTTAATTAATTTATAGGGTTCTAAGACGTAACTTCTTATTTGACTTCCAAAATTAATGTTATCCATGGTTCCTTTTATATCCTTTTTTTTGTTTTCTAAATTTTGAAGTTCTAATTCATACAATTTATTTTTAAGCATTTTTAAAGCAATTTCTTTATTTCGCGTTTGACTTCTTTCATTTTGACAGGTCACGACTATATTAGAGGGTAGGTGAGTTATTCTAACTGCTGAATTAGAGGTATTGACGGATTGGCCTCCCGCCCCACTAGAGTGATAAACATCAATTTTTAAGTCACTCTCTTTTATTTCAATGTTAATATCTGTGTTGTATTCTGGTGTTACGAGAACCGAAGCAAAAGAGGTATGCCGTCTTTTATTGGAATCAAAAGGAGAAATTCGTACTAAACGATGGACGCCCTTTTCTTTTTTTAAATAACCATACGCATACAATCCCTTTATATAAATAATAATGCTCTTTATCCCCGCTTCTTCGCCTGGTTCACTATCAATGATTTCGTATTCGTATTTTTGATTATCACAAAATTTTAAATACATACGAGAGAGCATGCTTGCCCAATCACAAGATTCAGTTCCACCTGCTCCAGGATGGATTTCTAAATAACAATTGCAAGAGTCAAATTCTTCACTTAGTAAAGCTTTTATTTCTAATTCTTGAAGTTCTATTTCTAATTTTTCAATTTCATCTATTAAGTTTTTTTGCTCTTCTTCTTCTAGAATGTTTATAAGTTCTAAGTTATCAACAATGTTCGTTTCTAATTTTTTATAGGTTTCTATTTCTTTTTTTAATGTTGATAACTCTTGATTTATTTGGGTACTTTTGTTTCTATCTTGCCAAAAGTTTTCTTCTTTAGTTAATTGTTCTAATTCTATTATTCTTTTTTCTTTTTTTTCGGTGTCAAAGAGACCTCCCAAGGTCTGTTATTTTTTCTTTCATATTGAGTAATTTTGTTTTTAGTTCGTATTCATTCATTTATAGATCCCTTCCTTTGTTCCATTTTTTACTTGTGTACCAATATCAATCTTTTATTTCAATTTCAATTTGTTCAGTCACTGTCAAGTTTACGTTTCCACCGATTGGGAAGGTAAACTGAGGGGTAGTATGACCAAAGTCACTGTTAATAATAATCGGTATGTTTTCTAATTCTTTTTTTGTTTTAAATAATGTTTGCCACTTTTCAAAGGTCATCTCAGTATTTTTTTCAGTTCTTCCAATGACGATGCCTTTTATGTTTTCTACTTTTAAGCATTGGATTAATGATACTAGGTTACGATCAAATTCTAATAAAAAGTTTTTATCCGCTCCTCCATCCTCTTCTATAAAAAGAACGACCTCTTTTTCATCTTCAAAATAAGGTGTCCCTTGAAGTAAATTTAAAGTACATAAATTTCCTCCAATAATTCGTCCTTCACAAGTACCTTTGTTTATTATTTGCATCCCATCATTTTTTATAAAGTCTCTTTTTTCTTGATCGATAAACCACAAATCGTTGCTCCATAAAGAACTGGCTTGAATTTTAATTGAATTTGATTCAAAAAACATTTTTTTAAAATAATCAAGGGTGTATTCTAATCCTTTTTTCATCCCAAAAGAGGAGAAGTGAGGGCCATAATACGTGATTAAGCCTGTTTTTTTATAAATGGCATGTAAAAGAGCGGTTATGTCTGAATAGCCACAAATGATTTTAGGATTATTTTTTATCATGTCGTAATCGATTTTATCAATTATTTGATTGACATTAAATCCACCAATAACCGTTAAGATAGCTTTGACGTTTTGATCTTTAAATGCTTCTTCTAAATCATTAACTCTCTCTTCTATTGATGCACATCCATAAAAAACACTTTCTTCTTTTTTGACATTTGCTCCAAAAGAGACTTTAAGACCTAAGCTTTCTAAGTTCGTTATGGCCCTTTTTATGGTTTCGTCATTTAAAATAGTCATGCTTCTTGAGGGGGCAATTATCCTTATTTCATCACCTTGTTTAAGTTTTTCAGGTATTATTTTTTGCATTTTTTCATCACCTATGGCTATTATATAAAAAAACGAACAAAAAATACAGTTATTTTGTTCGTGAAATACGCTTTAATTTTTTTTTAAATGATTCAAAAATTGACCAATGTGTGCCCATCTACAAAACCATGATGGCTCATTATCATTAAGTTTGTATAAACGTGATGATCTATAAAAATAAATTTATCCCATATTAATTGAGGAATGGTAAGGTCTTTTTCATAAGGACTTATGACACTAGTAAAATTAAACCAAGGTTCACAAGATAACAGAGTATTGTTCAGTGTAGCTAGGATTTATTTTGTCATATTTATAAAAATTATTCTCTTCAAAGCAATATTAAAATTCTTCTACTTCGTTTAAGGCAAGACATAAGTAATAACCCATTGTAGCATAAATATTCTTGTCGTGACAAAACTAAAAGGATTGTCTTTTTTGTGAAACATATTAAATACATCTTGTTTGTAAAAATTTTCAATTCGTTGTTTCATTAACCTCATTCACCGCCTCTTTTATAATATTGATTGAATGAATTAGTTTTTCTTTTTCTTCTTCATTTAAAGGAATAAATAATTTTTCTTGAACACCGTTTTTATTGACAATAGCTGGTGTAGAAATGCATACGTCGTTTTCTTTATCGTAAGAAGAGACCGATAGTATTGCATTTTGGTCTTCTAAAATGGCATTTGTAATGTTTGTTAAACAGATGCCTATGCCATAAGCGGTGGCTCCCTTTTTTTTGATAATCTCATAAGCGGAGTTTCTTACGTCTTCTTCAATTGCTTTTAATTCTCCTATATTTAAAAATTCATTTATCTTTTTTAGACCAATTGATGCGTTGCTCCAAGGAATAAATTCGGAATCCCCATGTTCTCCTATGACATAAGCTTCAATGTTATTGGGATTGATGTTTACTTTTTCACTTAAAAGATAACGAAGTCGAGCTGTATCTAAAGTGGTGCCAGAACCTATGACTTTATTTGGTACAGATTTAGAATATTTTAAAGTTAAATAGGTCATGACGTCTAAGGGATTGGTGGCTACTAAATAGATGCCTTTAAAATTTGTTTTTGTAATGTTATCAATAATGGATTTAAAAATGACACTATTTTTATGGATTAGATCCATTCTTGTTTCTCCTATTTCTTGATTGGCTCCTGCTGCTATTACAATAAGACTTGCCTCTTCACATTCTTCATATCCTCCTGCTCTTACTTTAATTTTACTGTTAGCAAATTGGGTACAATGGTTTAAGTCTAAGGCTTCACCACTTGCTTTTTCAAAATTTCGATCAATTAAAATAAGTTCTTGGACAAATGTTTTTTGATTGATTAAGGAATACGCATAAGCCATCCCTACATTTCCACAACCGATTAATACGACTTTATTTTTCATTTTTACATTCCTTTCTTAAAATTAATATAGCGTTCGATTAAATCTGGATCATTTTGATTTTTAGGCAAATTTGATAAAGAAAAAAATTCCATTTTTTTAGATTCTTCATCCCATTTAAGGTTTCCTGTGTATTTATTTGTATAGTATAACATCGTATTATTGATGACTACGTCTCCGTTTGGATAATGGTTTTGTCTTGAAAGACCTGATACTGGAGCAATCAATTTTAAGTCACTTTCTAAAATATCTAGATTGGTTTCTTCTTTTGTTTCTCTTATAATGGTTTCTTCAAATCGTTCTCCTAAATTCTGACAGCCACCTGGTAAGCCCCATTTTTCTCTGTCGGCTCGACTTTGAAGTAATATCTCACCTTTTTCATTTTCTATTATAATGGCCGCTCCATCCTGTAATAAAACAAAATCATGTTTTAAAGCACCCATACACATTCTTGTAAAAACTGGGTAGCCTATATCGTTTGCTAATTCTATTTTTTCTTCTGTGGACAATTCTTTTATTATTTTTATCCATTCTTCATAAGCTATTTTTTGTCGTTCTTGTGCGTTTAATTTTTTTATTTTCTTTATCTGGTCTTTCATTTTCTATCCTCTTTAAAACTATTTTAGCTTATTTTGATTCTCTTTTCTATCTTCTTTTGTTTCATTTTACACTTTTTTAATTTCATTCGCTTCTTAAAGCCTCAACGGGATCTTTTTTACTCGCACCAATGGCTCTTAAAATGCCTATTTCTTTTGTTCTTTCTAGAACTGAAATATAAGTAATGATCGCTATCATAATACTTGAAACCATTAAACTGATTGCAATAAAACCGATTAAAATAAAAGAAATCGTATTTACTATAGAGGTTATTCCACTAACCACGGTATTTATGACATTAGTATAAGAAACGATTTTTTAATTTGACCACATAAAAAGAGAAAACTTTTTTCTCTTAAAGTAAATTTTTAGATTTTAAATAAAATCAAAGACCTTTCTTTTTTAGAATTATGTATGCTTTTATCGTTTATTTATAGATGGCTCTATTAACTTTTCAGCATTAGCTAAATTATATGCTTCATTATTTTGAAAAATAAGCTCTTGATTTTGAAGCATTATTTGATTATTTTTTAATGCCATTTTGTATTGAATGATTTTTAAGTCTGTTCCATTTCCAAATAAACAAATTCCTGATGATGGCATCGTGTAATCTAAATGATTTTTATAATATTCATGTAACACGCCTTTATCGTCTATAATACTGAAAAAGACACTATTTAAAATGATTTCGTTCATCTTTTCCTTAAGCTGTTCTAAAGTCATTTTAGTTGTATTTTGGGAAGAAAAGTGTTGCTCTATTTCTGTTTTTTTATAAATATTATTTTCTACTAGAAAAAAATAATCGGATCTAAATATGAAATTGAATCCATTAAAATACAAAATTAGGTAGAGTTTGTTTAATTCAAATAGTTGATTTACAAATTCTCCATTTTTTTCTTTATGAGTTGGAAGATCATGGTAGGGAAATAGGGTTCTTTTGGGATGATATAAATAATCATTAATTTTCATATTTCCATAGTCTGAATAAAATTTTATCCCTTTTGGTCCCACTACTATAGTACAGGGTTTTAAATTTGGAACCATAATCTGAACTTCTCCTTCTTTATAATAACTTTTATCTATTCTGTCTATCATTTAATACACCTCAAGAAGATTATAATAAAAATGTTTTTATAAAAAAGTACCAAAATCATATAAATTTTATCAAAAAATTGGAACACCTATCCTACATTTGTCTTGTTTGTAAATTTCGATTTCATAAATGTTATTCTCTTTTGGTCTCACATTTGTAGAGGGTATGAAACTCTTATGCATTTTTATTTCAGCGTTTACAATATCGTTTTGATTATTTCTTATATTATCCAATATTAAATATTTCGATTTTTGAATTTTTAATTGTTCTAATTTTGGAAAAAATTGAGTACTTCCCACAAAATAGTATTCTTTTTCATTTTCGATTAGGGTTATCCCATACCATGTTGTTTTTTTAAACGCTTTTAAAAATCCTTGTTTTTTCAATTCATTATAAAATTCATAAATTTGAGATGAATAATATTCTTCGCTAATTTCAAGTTTTTTTCCATATAAATGTAAAGTGTTTATATTTTCTATTCTATAACGAAAAAAATAATTAATAAGAAGATTTTCACTAAAAATGGGTTTGGGAAAAGCGATTCTTTCGTTATGTTTTTTTACTTCTTTTGGTAACGATTTAAAGTATTTTTTGAATGTTCGACAAAAAGAACTATTTGAAGCATAGCCATAAGCTAAGGCGATCTCTGTTATAGAGAACTTTCCTTCTTTTAATTCTTCATAAGCTTTACTTAATCTTCGTTTTTTTACATATTCATTTATACTCATATTAGTTAAAAATTGAAATATTCTTTGTAAAATGTAAGGCGGAAGACCAACAATTTGAGCTAATTTATTATAGTTGATAGGTTCAGTTAAATGATTTTCAATATAATCGATCATTTCATCTAATTGCACTTTATTCATATTATGCCTTTCTTTTTTATTCTACTATTACTCTTCCTTTTAAGTTACAAATATAAGCCTTTGGAAATTTTGTTTTTATATATTGTAAGGCGGATTTGTCTTTTTCAATTTCTTTTCCTATTAATATACCTTCGATTAATTTAATAGGAAGACCGAACATAATGGCAGATTCTCTATCTGTTGTTGAAGCATCTCTATTTAATCTTAAATCAATAAATTTAGGATAATAACGATAATCTAAAAATTCTGTTAAGGTTTCTGAATCTAAATTTGGATTCCAAACGTCTGCTTCAGCCATATGTTTTGCATTGTCACTTTCCATGTTTAAAATAAAAGCGATTTGTCTCTTATTCGATACTAAGCTAGGCAAAAAAGTGACTTCTTTCGTTTTTTCGCCCCAGTAGGTCCATACTTCTGGATCATTGTTTAACTTTTCAGTAAATTCATCAAATTTATGAAATGGAATTAACTTAGAAACATTTTGAGCTTCGGGTCCTCTTCCAATAGAATAAGTAATTGTAAAACCACTGTAAGATACAATGTAATCTTCTAATGTTTGCTCTTCTTTAATTTTCCACATTCCAATACTGTTTTTTATTTTATTCTTTCCTTCACTTTTTCCTGTAAAATCACTAGCTAAAAAGCCATTTTCAAAAATCCAATCTAAATTTTCTAATTTACTAGGTATCCCATGAAGAAAGGTCCCTTTTTTTAAAATAACTTTATCATTTATTTTATACTTTTTTGGACATTCAATTGTAGTTGGGTCATAAAAAAGTTCTATATTTTTTAGAACCAATTCTAGTGCTTTTCCTTTAAACGTTTTATTGGCATATTCAATATATTGTTGTTTATTATTCATTATTTTTTTCCAATCTTTAATTATTTTATAAATCATAGTGTTTTTTTAGTTTATCAATAAAATGTATATTCTTGTTGAATTATAAATCCAATATCAAGCGAGATTCTATGAATCGTTTTTGTTAGATAACTTTATTTTCCCATCGCTACCTATTATCGCTGCTGTTGCTCCCACTACACTTATTACAACTAAACCTGCAACAGAAACTATGTCTCGAATAAATTTCTTATTTTCAGAATCTTTATCGTTTAACATTTTTTGAACTTCCTGCATTTTTTCTATGATCTGCATTTTCTCTTCATGAGTTAAATTATCATTATCTAATATTTTATCTAATGATTTTAAAATACTTTTTGCCGCTTCTTGACAAGCCCTCATACTATCATTGTTATTTTTTAATGCCATTTCGATTGCTTGTTTATAATCAACCATAATTGATTTAACTGTACTTGTAAATTCAGGAAATTGGGCTATAGCAATTTTGGCAACTTCTGGTTCCATATTTGGAAGCATTGAAATGAATTCTACGACTTTATCTTTTGAAAGATGCCTAAAGTCTTCTATTCCAAGCTTATCGAGTACCTTTTTTTCATTAAATGGTCTTTTTAATAGATTCTTCATTTTGATCTTCCTTCTTACATTTTATTCTTCAACTCGTAAAATAAAAAAATTACTATAATTTTTTAACTAGCAGTTGGAGAAATTCTCATTATTTAGAACTATTTATCTATAAGATGATTATATCACGTATAATACTGAATAGTAAATAAAAGGAAGTGTTAGGTAACTGACTACTTTGTTGATTTACTAATCAACACTATACACGTTATAATTAAATTGGAGGTATAATTGTCGCTCCGATTAAAATTCAAGGGAAAAAGACTAAATTAGTACCAAATATAATTAAAGAAATTAATTTGACAGACAAAACATTTTGGATTGAACCTTTTTTAGGTTCTGGTGAAGTTTTATTTAACATTAATCCACCTATTGCAATTGTTTCAGATACAAATAAGTTAATTATTGACTTATATAATAAAATAAAATCAAAAGAAATAACTAATTATACCATTAAAGCATGCTCTATTTAAAAATAAAAAATATAAAGGATCATGTGTAGAATTAAAAGAATTTCTTTCCAATCGCTACATTTGGAATCACTCCCTAATGTCAATACATTCAAACCGCTTAATAGTAATCCTGTAACGTTAAAATCCATTTTTTCTGCTTTTTCATAAAATTGTTCAATTAATTTATCAGGCATATCTTTTACACCTCATGTTTATTATAACACGTATCATATTCAACCATAAAGATTTTTAAATTTGAATCTCTATTTTGTGTTATTATAATAATCCCTTACTGCCTTTGATTTTTTTATACAATTTTTGTATCAATCTAGGTATTGTTCAATCATGCACATAGTTAGATTATTCTTTATATATAATGTTTCAAAATAACTAAAAAAAATTTGCTATTTCAAATGAAACATTTTAGTTTACCAATCGTTTCTATTTCTCTAGGGCACTCAACTTTATCTACAACCTTTGAATCCGAAAATTGATAGGATGTAATTTTTTTAATAAATCTCTCAGTTCCATAATACTTCCAATTATAACAATTTTAAATATTTTTTTAATATTTCTATTTCTAACTTTGTTATTAATTTAACAAAATCTGTGTATTCACCAGTTGTATGAGCTTTATCTAAGGCTTCATAATATTCTAATCTATCTTCTTTTTTTATTATCACTGGATTATATCCATGATTCATTAAATCTAAATTCATAAGTAGCCTTGATGTCCTACCATTACCATCTACAAATGGGTGAATTTTAACTAATTCACCATGCAGTAAAACAGCTTGTATAATTGGATGAAAATCATTCCAATTTTCGTAATTTAAAACTAATTTTCCCATTAATTCTGGTACTTTCAAATAATCTGGAGGAGTATGAGTTGCCCCTTTTATAGTAACATTTTCTCTTCTATATCTTCCTGCATTTTCATCATCAATATCTTTTAATACTAATTGGTGAATACTTTTAATATTCCACTCAGTAATCGGGTTATCTTCTTTTACCAAATCGTTTAAATATAAAATAGCCTTTTCATGGTTAATAGCTTCCAAATGCTCTTTTATTGATTTTCCACCAACTGTAATTCCTTCCAACACTACTTGTGTTTCTCTAAGAGTTAAAGTGTTACCTTCTATACCATTACTGTTATAGATCCATTCAAGATTAATCGTTTCTTCCAATGATCTTAAGGTTTCTTTCGGTATTGGTCTTTTATTATCTAATTTTCTTTTTAATTGGTCGACCTCATTAAAATAATTATTCTCTAAGTCAATAATAAATTCTGTAGAATCTGGTTTGATAACTCTTTTATCCACAGGCTTTATTGCATCAACTGGAATATTCCAACTGTTTCCGTTTTTAATAGCACCTTCAATTCTACCATCTAGCAATAGTTGTCTTATTCTTCTTTCACTAATATTCCACTTTTTTACAGCTTCTTTAGTAGTCATAAATTCCATACCTATCACCTCTGTATATAATTATACCGTTATCGGTAGTTTTAATCAACTATATGAGACTAATTTTCATTCATATTTAATAATTTCGTTTATAACATCTGATTTAACCATTTCTTCAAATTTTTCATTTGCTTCTTTAAGTGTTTCTTCTGTTGAGGAAGTATAATGATTCTTTGTTGATTCTATTTTACTATGCCCTAAGATATCTGCCACATCTCTAATTTCTACTCCATTTCTTAAACTTTTTGTTACATAGCTGCCCCTTAAATCATAAAATCTACAATTCTTAATTCCTAATTCTTCATGAATAATTTTATATGGGTATCTAGTTAAATTAGTACCAACATATTTACCATCTTCTTTTGTAAAAACCAAGTCAATTATTGGTTCGTTTTTATCTGTATTCTCCACAATTCTTTGTTCAATGACCTTGCCATATTCATTAAGAACATCTTCTAGGTGATAATACTTATATTTACATCCATATAGTTCTTTTAAGTAATTTTGTCTTTTTTTGTAATTAGACAATGCAATTAATAATGTATCACTTATATAAATTTTTCTTTTACCAGAAAGCGTTTTTGGGTCTCCTATAAACCATCTTCCTTTTTCGTCCTTTGGTTTACTATAAACATTATGTCTTATATAAATAATACGATTTTCTAAATCTATATCATTCCAAGATAATGCAAAAGCCTCTCCCGTTCTCATGCTAGTAAAACAAGATCTCAAAAAAGCACAGGTAAAAGTATCATCGTATCTAAATCTATTTAAAATGGTATCAATTTCTTCTTGTGTATATAAATGTTTTACATTTGTTTTTTCTTTATCAATTTTTGGGAGTCTTAATGTCAATGCTGGATTATATTTAAGAAATCCATATAGATTACAAGCATCTCTAAATGTTCCTTTTAAAACTTTTAATATATTTTTGAAGTATGATCTTGAAAAATCGTATTGCTCACATACTTCAGTTATAAAAGCATTTAAACTTGCACTCGTTATAGTAGATAAACGATATTTTCCCAACTTAGGTTTAATGTATTTTCTAATCAAGACTTGATACTTCTGAACTGTATTATATTTAAGATTAACCCTACAATAATTATCTAGCCAATACTCCATTGGACATTTTACATTCTTTAAATGGTACTCCTACATTCAAGTATTCTGACTGAGCATTTATTAGAATAATATGATTTACCACTACATATTTTTCCACAAATTAAATATACCTTAGCCATACAATCATCTTCTTTTTTATTATTTAATTTATCTTTTTTTTATTGATTCCATAAATCCATCAGTAGTTTCATTTATAGTTAAATTCATAAATCTATCATTTTCGCTTACCAAATACTTAGGATTATAGCTTTTATTAAAATAAACTTTTTTATCTTTTACATCAATACATAAAGCAATATTCTCTGTTGCTATTGTATCTTGCCTACTAAATTCAACTTCATCTGTAACATCATATATAACAGAAAATCTTTCTCCCATAATTTCACTACTTATTTCCTTATTATTAGGTGTAATTATAAAATACATTAAATTACATGGATATTCACCTCTACCTATAACTATACGACTAATCAAATCCATTAATCCTATTTTTCCTTTTAAAAAATGCTGAGGCATATCATCAAAAAGTGAGTTATTTTTAGGTTTTATAATAACTGAATATCTTTTACTATCTTCATCCTCAAAATATTTCATCTCTTTTAATTTTGTTTTATAATCAATTATTCCTGTTTCATTAATAAACTCATTTTCTTCAATATATTGTTCAGATAAAATATAACCTTGTTCAAACATTGATTTAACATTATTAATATCACCATGTGAACCATGTGTAAAAATGTTAAAATCATACTCATCACAAAATTTATATAATTCCATCAAGCTATTAATTATTTCATTTCCTAAATATTTTTTAATTTCTATATTAGAAATTTGTTCATTATTAAGAACCATATTCATTAATTGTTCATATGACATATTTCAACTCCATTTATTATTTATTAAAATACATTTCTTTTGTAATTATTAATTGTTTAGCTTCTTTTTTTTCACCAAATCTAATGTCTTTTTTTATTAAATCAGTATGAATAAATCCTACTTTATTAAAACTTTTTATAGCACTCTCCCTATATAGCGGAATAATATCAGATAATTCAGATATACAATTTTTTTCAAATGCTATTTTTTCTAATTCAAATAATGCAGGAACGCTATATTCTTTTCCTCTATATTTACTACTAATTAAAATGCCCATGCTATGAACTTCACCATCAAGATAATAATAAACTTCTCCAACAAGTTCTTCAAAATTCAAATCATAAATATATGCAAAAAATTTATCTGGTTCTTTATCAATCCATTTATCATACCATTCTAGCATTTCTTCATAAGTTTTAGATATAGTTCCAGTTTGTTTATTATAACCTTTAAGTTCCATATCATATCCAGCATTATATTCCATGGTTTCTGGATCATTCATCCATTCTTGTATATAAAATAATTGATCTTTTCTAGGCTCTTTCAAAAACACATTTATCATATAATCATCCTTACATTTTTTTAACTTTAACGAACGAATTTACTCTATTATATAAATCATTAATTATACTTCCACCTTTTGTATTAATATGATGACCTATCATTTCTAGTAATAAATAATAATCTAGTCTTTTTCAACATTAGATATATTTCTAAGTTAATTGTAGTTTTCTAAAATCATCTGCATTAAACCTTGATAATCTGATTCAACTGTTATCATATCTATAGATGCACTAGCCCGTTTCCATGGATAATATACACACATTCCTAGTATTCTAAAATACTTAATTTATTGCCATCATACATAACATACCGTTTAATGTTAATTTTTCAATATAATTATACTATATAATACTAATTTTATCTATTCTTTCTATTTTATAAAATTTTGTATTAATTCTGCATCTAATTATGATAACCCATACATTCCTAATCTAGGTTTTAAATGATTCTTAATAATATATTTATATGTCTCAATAGTGTGATGTTTTAAGTTTATGTAACAATACTCCTCCATCTAATAATCTAAATAATTATTATATGAAATTTCTGAAGTTTTAAAACCAGACTTTGTAATCCACTTTCTTTTTCCATCTTGAGGAGCTATTTCAAATGTATATTGATAATATTTTCTTTTTTTTAATTTGTACTTTTACCATAACTTCAATAAGTTATTTGTAAACACTTAAAAATGCCAACAATCGGAAAATGTTGACATCAATAATTTTGTACCTCATTTTTTTAATGAGGACAAAAATGAGGTATTTTCCATAATTTTTATGTGATTTATAGTCTTTTTAATATTTCTATTACTTCTTAACCCTTATAAATAAAGGGCTTAAAGACTATTTACCACAACAATTCTTATATTTCTTACCAGAACCACAAGTACATGGATCGTTACGACCAATTTTTTTATCGTTCTTTTTAGGAGATTGCTTTACTTTTTCTTTTCCATCTTTGGCAACACCAATAGTCGTTTGTTTTCTTTCGGTATTTTGTTCTATGTTAGCCTTAAGTAAAAATTCTGAGATGTTGGCATCAATTTTATCTAATAAATTTTCAAATAAATCAAAACCTTCCATAGTATAGGCTTGTAATGGATTCACTTGGCCATAACCACGAAGCATAATGCCTTCTTTTAAGTGTTCCATCATACTTATGTGATCCACCCATAAAGAGTCTATAATTCTTAAAGAAATGGCTCTTTCAAATTCTTGGAAATTCGGAGCAACACTTATTTTTTCTTCATAATCGTTTAAAATTCGACTCGATAAGAATTCTTTGATTTCTTCATCACTCTTGTCTTTTATATCCTCAATTTCTAAAGATTTCTTTTTAATATAATTGGTATTGACAGCTTCAATAATTTCACTTTTATCTTCATCGGTTAAATATCCTTCTGGTTCAATATGATTATCTACTAAATCGGAAATCGTATTTTTAAATATTTCTATGATATTTTCATGAATGTTTTCATTATCTAATATTTCGTTTCTTCTATCATATATAATTGTTCTTTGTTCGTTCACAACATTATCATAATCCAATAATGATTTACGCATGTCAAAGTTGTTTCCTTCTACCTTCTTTTGAGCTGTTTCGATACTTCTTGTAATGGCTTTTGAACGAATTGCTTGATCTTCACTCATTCCTAAACTAGTGACAATGCTTTTAATTCGATCGGTTCCAAACATACGCATTAAATCATCATCAAATGAAACAAAGAACTGACTGGTTCCTACGTCTCCTTGACGTCCACTACGTCCACGTAATTGATTATCGATACGACGAGATTCATGTCTTTCTGTTCCAATAACATATAGCCCACCTAATTTTACGGTTTCAGGCGTTAATTTAATATCGGTTCCACGTCCAGCCATGTTTGTTGCTATAGTTATCGCCCCTTTGGAACCAGCGTTAGCAATAATTTCAGCTTCTCTTTCATGATTTTTGGCATTTAATACTTCATGTTTTAACCCCGCTTTTGTTAAAAGTTTGCTTAAGTGTTCATTGGCTTCTACAGAAATGGTACCCACTAATATGGGTTGTCCTGAAGCATGAATTTCTTTAATAGAATTTACAATAGCTTTATATTTTCCATCCATATTGGCATAAACTAAATCGGGCAAGTCTACTCTAGCAATGGGCTTATTTGTAGGTATACAGATGACGTACATATTATAAATATTTCTAAATTCTTCTTCTTCTGTTTTAGCCGTTCCTGTCATACCTGATAATTTTTCATACATTCTAAATAAATTTTGAAAAGTTATCGTAGCCATTGTTTTTGTTTCAACATTAATGTTTACTTTTTCTTTGGCTTCAATAGCTTGGTGTAATCCATCACTGTATTGTCTTCCTTGCATCAAACGACCCGTAAATTGGTCAACGATAATAACTTCACCATTATTGACTACATAATCAATGTCTTTTTTAAAAGCATAATTCGCCTTTAAGGCTTGATTAACGTGATGAACCAAATTGGTGTTTTTCAAATCGTACAAATTGGCTATTTTAAAGAATTTTTCAATTTTTTTGCTTCCTTCTTCGGTTAGAGAAACATTTTTTACTTTTTCATCAATAGTATAATCTTCTTCATTAATTAAATTTCTTACAGAACGATCCGCATCAACATATAAACTGTTTGAATTGGCTTGACCTCCAGATATAATTAATGGGGTTCTAGCTTCATCAATTAAAATAGAATCCACTTCATCAACAATACAAAAATGAAGGGGTCTTTGAGTTCGCTCTTCCGCATGAACGACCATATTATCTCTCAGATAATCAAAACCAATTTCATTATTGGTTGAATATAAAACATCACAAGCATAAGCTTCTTTTTTCTCTTTGGCAGATAACCCATTTAAGTTTAAACCAACTGTTAAGCCTAGAAATTTAAAAACTTCACCCATCCATTCTGAGTCACGTTTAGCTAGGAATTCGTTTACGGTAACAATGTGTACGCCTTTTCCAGTTAAAGCATTTAAATAAGCGGGTAGGGTGGCAACTAAGGTTTTACCTTCACCTGTTTTCATTTCAGCTATGTTTCCATAATGAATGGCCAAACCACCTAAAATTTGGACATAAAAAGGTTTAAGACCGATTACTCTACTTGCCGCTTCTCTTACAACGGCAAAAGCGGGAACGATGATGTCTTCAATTGTTTTACCATTTTCTAATTCTTTCTTAAAATAGTCTGTTTTTTCTTTTAATTCTTGATCTGATAAAGAAGCCATCTCGCTTTCTAAATCGACGATTTTATTTGCAATGCCTTCAAATCTTTTTAGTTCTTTGTATTCTGAATCTATTAGTTTTCTAAAAAATCCCATGCAGTATTCACCTTCCATGGCTAGTATTATAACATAAAACATTGAAAATATGAATAAATAGTAGCCATTTTTAAAATTTTTTCTTATTCCTTTATCCGCCTATTAATTTTGTTCTTATAATTGATTATAAACTGTATTTATGTTAAAATCTTTTTAAGAATAGGGGTATTCAAATGAAAGTATTTGTAGCAGATGAATCTAGAGTCAATAATTATTTGTTACCAGAAAAAATAGAAGATACATTTTTAATTAATTATGAATCAAAAGAGGGCATTTTAGAAAACATTATTATTTCAGCAGAAAATGGTCAATGGGTTATTCGAGAAACTCATGATTTTATTATAAAAAAGGGTTTGTCCTCCATTCCTAATGATGTTTTAAAAAATCTAAATTTTTATGACATCAAATTTGATGATATTGATAAGAAAATAAAATTGTATTGCTTTGATGCTCCTATAAAATATAAAAGTTTCTCAATTGCTGACAAATCTAAAATTACCTTAGGTAAAACTAACCACGATATTAATTATAATCATGTTGATATAGGTCATTTACATTTTACTATAGAAAAGAAAGAAAACGTTTGGTTTTTTAGAAGCGAAGGAAATGGCATCACTTATATTAATGGGAATCGAATGACCTCTTGCTCTCTTGTTCGAGGCGATATTTTATTTGTTGAGGGTTTAAAAATTATTTGGATGGATACGTTTCTTTTAATAAATGATTTAGGTGATTTAGTCCAAATTCAACTTTCGAACTATCAGAAATTAAATACTTTTGGACAAGGAAACGTTTATCAACCGATTGTGGGTTCAGAAAAGTATGCGACACTTTATAGTGACAATCAAGTTTTTTTTCATACTCCACGTTTAAAATCGACTTTTGATGGTTTAGAAGTTGAAATTGATATTCCTCCTGAACCTATAAAAGATGAGGGACCACCTGCCATCCTTACTTTAGGGGCAACGGTTATGATGGGAATTTCTTCCTCTGTTACAGGAATGGTTGCCTTATTTAGTATTATGGTAGGAAAAAATACAATAGTTGGAGCGATTACAGAAATTACTCTTTGTATCTCCATGGTAGCAGGGTGCATCTATTTTCCTATTATGTTAGATAAATACCAAAAGAAAAAAATTAAAAGACAAGAAAAACATAGACAGGAAAAATATAGAACTTATCTTCAGAGTAAACGACTTCTTATTAATGAAGCAATGGAAAAGGAAAAAAGCATTTTAATTCAAAATAATCTAAGTCCTGCAGAATTGATCGATACCATAAAAAATCGGACCAATAAAATATGGAGTCGCGAGATTAGTGATAATGATTTTTTAACTTTACGATTAGGTCTAGGTAATAAAAAGGCCAATGTTTCCGTTCATTCTATGATTGAAGATTTTAATTTAGAGGATGATGATTTACGAGATGAAGTCAAAAAATTAATGAATGAAAAGTTTGTTTTGTATGATGTGCCCATTACCATTTCTTTAATTGAAGATAAAATTTTGCCAATTATTATAAGTGAAGAGTGTCAAAAAAGAGATCAAATTATTCTTACTCTGCTTTTACAACTCATTGCACTTTATAGTGGTGTAGATTTAAAAATTGTTATTCTTTCAGAAGAAACTAAACTTCAACAATGGGAATTTATTAAATATCTACCCCATTCTAGAAGTACAGATAATTTGGTTCGTTTTTTTGCAATCAATGAATTAGAAATGAAGCAAGTCTCTTCTTATTTAGAAGGCATTTATAATGAACGCTTAAGTAAAACAAAATACAACGAACAAGAAAATGATTTTGAAGAACAAAAAGATACCTCCTATAAAAAATTTGATGATTATTATTTGATTATTACAGATAATTATATTCAAGCCAAGAATCTAGGGATCATTGATAAAATTTTAAATGCTAACCATAATTTAGGCTTTTCTCTTATGATGATTGAACCGACTTTAAAAAACATTCCTAGTCGCTTTAATAAATTTATTCAATATACGTCTAATGACGCTGGCATTTATGAAAAAGATTTAAGTCATGAACAGAAAAGCTTTCTACCAGATTATTTTGAAGGAGACATCAGTAACTGCTCTTTAGTTATTGGTAATATTCCCGTTAGTTCTACTTCGATGATGAATCAATTGCCAACTACTTTGCCATTTTTAGAAATGTATAATGTTGGAAAAGTAGATCAACTTAATATTTTAAATCGTTGGGAAAAAAATGATCCGACGATTAGTTTGAGTGCTCCAATTGGGGTCCATCCTGATGGAAAATTATTTGATTTGGATTTGCATGAAAAGTTTCATGGTCCCCATGGCTTGATTGCAGGCTCAACAGGAAGTGGTAAATCCGAATTTATTATTACTTATATTCTCTCGATGGCTATTAATTACCATCCTCATGAAGTTCAGTTTGTTTTAATCGATTATAAGGGTGGGGGATTAGCTGGTGCTTTTGAAAATAGGGAAACTCAAGTAAAAATTCCGCATTTAGTTGGAACCATAACTAATTTAGATACTGGAGAAATGAATCGTACTCTGGTTAGTATAAATAGTGAACTTAAAAGAAGACAACGAATGTTTAATGAGGCACGTGATGCTTTAGGAGAGAGTACAGTTGATATTTATAAATATCAAAAATTTTATCGTAATGGTAAAGTTAAAGAACCGATTTCACATTTGTTTATTATTAGTGATGAATTTGCTGAATTAAAGGCACAACAACCTGATTTTATGGAAGAACTGATTTCTACGGCAAGAATTGGGCGTGCTTTGGGCGTTCATTTAATTCTTGCTACTCAAAAACCAACAGGAGTGGTGGATGATCAAATTTGGTCGAATTCAAAGTTTAAAGTATGTTTAAAAGTGCAGACGAGTGAAGATAGTATGGAACTGTTAAAAAGAGATGATGCAGCTAACTTAAAGGAAACAGGAAGATTCTATTTACAAGTGGGTTATAATGAGCTATTTGAACTTGGGCAATCGGCGTGGGCAGGCGCAAAATATATTCCACAGGATCGTGTCGAAAAAACGGTGGATGATACGATTTATTTTGTCGATAATAACGGAAATTTAATTCAACAAGTCAATGATTTAGTAAAACTGTCTAACACGATTAATTATGGCGATCAACTTACTAATATCGTTAAGAATCTTTATAGCATTGCTAAAAGAGAAGCCATTTCTTTCCATCAGTTGTGGTTACCCAATATTCCAAAAGACATTTATTTATCCAATACAATAAAAAAATACAATTATCAAACTAAACCTTATTTTATTAATCCAGTTATAGGAGAATACGATTTACCTACTGAACAGTTACAAAAATTATTAACTATGGATTTGACCAATGATGGAAATTTAATTGTCTATGGTATTCCAGGAAGTGGAAAAGAAAATTTACTTATGACCATGCTTTATTCTATTTGTGCTTATCATCGAACGGAAGAAATTAACATTTATATTATGGATTTTGGTTCGGAAATTTTAAAAATTTTCAATACGACTCCTCAAGTAGGAGATGTTGTTTTTGCTGAAGACAAAAGTAAAGTTAAAAGCTTATTTTTAATGCTTGAGCGAGAAATGAATCGAAGAAAAGATTTGTTTTCTAGCCATGGAGGAAGTTATGCTTCGTATATTGAGACTACTGAAGAAAAATTACCTCTTCTTTTAATTATTTTAAACGGGTATGAATCTTTTATAGAAAATTATGGGTCTTATGATGATTTCTTGGCACATATTATACGTGAAAGTGCTAAATATGGTATTGTCTTTGTCATGACAGCCTTTGGTCCATCTTCAGTCATTTCTAAAATAAACCAAGCGTTTCCTAATAAAATTGCGATGCAACTGGCTGACCCTTTTGATTATAAATTTTATTTAAATGCCCCTCATGGATTAACGCCTTCTAACTATCTTGGACGAGGAATTGTTGCTCTTGATAAAACCGCTTATGAATTTCAAACGTGTTATATTTATTTAAAGGATCAAATCAATCAAATAATCAAAACATCTTTTGATAAACTAAATTATACAAAAGCAAAAGCTATTCCAGTTATTCCTGAAACGGTTACCGTTGATTCTTTATCAGCTCATATTGATTCTATTACTAATGTGCCAATTGGTGTCCATATTTATGATGCTTCTATTTGTCAATTTAATTTAGTTAAAAATCAGATTTCTCAGATTATTGGAAATAATTTATTGGTTGAAAATGATTTTATTAATCACTTTCTATCTATTTTATCTTCTGTGCCAAATATAAAAATGGAAATCATAGATTTTATGGGAAATATTGGCATTAATAGTGGAATAAGTTATACCAATAATCAATTTACTGAAAAATTAAAAAGTATCACTGATGGCGATGGAAATGGTAATAAAAAGATTTATCTTCTTATGGGAATTGGTTATATTTATGATAAAGTTTTAGATGAGGGTGTTGACCATCTATTCTCTATTTTTAATCGTTTAAGCGATTATCCAAATAGTTATTTTGTCTTTGCAGATAACTATTCCTCTTATAAAAGAATTATGAAAGAGGAGTGGTATAAAAAAAGGGTCAATAATAAAAGTGGCATTTGGATAGGTAAGGGGATTGAAAGTCAAAAAGCGATTGTCGTTGATAATTTAATTCCAAGTGATATTAATGAAGACTTTCAAGGTTTAGGTTATGTCGTTCAAGATGAAAAGTATCAAGTAATGAAATGTATTGGTACAATAGAGAGAAGTGATTTTTATTAAAAATAAAGTTTTGGTAAAACTGGTGGTGCCTGAAGTGGATAAAACTTATGATTTATTTTTACCTACGAATAAAAAGATTGGTAATATTATTAATTTATTGAATACCACTGTTACAGAATTTACGAGCTATGAATTTAGTAAGTCGACTAGTAATCTATTATTTAATGCTCGTACAGGACATCAATATTCTCCAGATGACTTACTTCTTAATACAGATATAAGAAATGGAACCATTTTAGTTTTACTATCCGAGTAACTTTTAGTTACTTTTTTTAATACAATTCTATAGTTTTTCTTTCTAATTGCTTTTGAATTTCTTTAAAGATGTACTCTTGACCTTTATAGTTTGGGTAATAATTTTTCTTAAATGTAAAATAGTTTTCATCATTAATAATATCGATAATTTCTACGTAAGAAAAATGGTATTTCTCAGCTAATCGTTTTAATTCTTGATTGATTTTTTCAATTTTATTTTTATTAACTAAGTTTGTAGGAAAAAGGCCAAGAACAAAAATCTTTTTATTGTTTAAATGAGCAATGATTTTCATAATTTCTTCGTATTTATTTAAGTAAGCGGTTATTTTAGTAGAATCTAAATAGTGTTTGCGAGCGTAATTATTTAATTCATCCATCCCAATATGAAGTGTAATCATATAAGCTTCTTTGATGGCTTGTTTAATGGTTAAAGTATTATTTAATGGGACATTATTGTTAATTTTGGTTAATAATGAACTAGCGGTTTCATCTACTTCGTGAAAATGATAATAACTTTTTAAGTCCGCTTCTTTTTTTAAGGCATCAAATAAATAGTCGTTATAATTATAGCCACTTACATTAAGTGCCGTCATCCCACTTGATAAGCCATCACCAATGGCTAAAATCGTTTTCTTTTCTTCTCTTGTTGTTATGTAAATAATTGAAGTTAATAGCGTTCCTATTATAATGATTATCAATAGTTTATATTTCATTTTACCCCCAAATAAAAATAGTAGTTTCTACTACTATTCTATTTCTTTTATGCTAATCTTAGCACCAACATCTGATAATTTTGATACTAATTTATCGTATCCTCTTAAAATATATTGAATATTGGTAATGGTTGTTGTTCCTTCAGCGGTTAATGCCGCAAGAAAGAGGGTTGCACCCGCTCTTAAATCGCTGGCTTGTACTTCTTGACCTTTAAATTTTATAGGACCATTTATTTTTTCACGATTATTCTCTATTTCAATTGATGCTCCCATTTTATTTAAATATTCAACATGGCCCATTCTTTTTTCATAAATGGTTTCTTCGATGTGAGAGATTCCCTTCGCATGAGCAAGTAAAACACAAATGGGTTGAGCTAAATCGGTTGGGAAGCCTGGAAAAACTTCTGTTTTAATATCGATCGGTTTTAAATTTTCGCATTTATTGATGACGATTTCATTTTTATTTAAAGTAAAGTCAACGTTCATTAATTTTAATTTTGTCAATAAGGCTTCAATGTGTTCTGGAATAATGTTGGTAATTTTTAACTCTTTTCCTAATAGTGCCCCAGCAATAAGATACGTTCCCGCTTCGATTCGATCAGGAATCACATCAATAGATGCTTTACCTAAGTATTCAACACCCGTAATACGAATGGTTTCCGTTCCAGCGCCTTCAATTTTTGCTCCCATTTTATTTAAAAATTCGGCTACATTTACTATTTCAGGTTCTTTGGCTGCATTATTAATAATGGTTGTTCCTTTTGCTTTTGTGGCTGCTAACATAATATTTATGGTTGCACCACAACTCGGAAAGTCAAGATTTATTTCTGCTCCAGAAAGTTCTTTAGCATCTATAATGTATTTTTCACCTTCTAATGTTATGGTTGCCCCTAGATTTTCAAAACCTTTTAAATGAAAATCAATTTGTCTTGCTCCAAAGTTGCATCCTCCAGGAAAATAGATTTCAACGTGATGAAATTTTGCAAGTAAAGCACCCATAAAATAGTAAGAGGCTCTTAGTTTATTTGATAAGGCTTCAGGAATAGTTGTATTTCTAATATCATGAGAATCAATGATCATTTGTCCTTTATTTTCAATGACTTTTCCATTTAATAATAAAATAATCTCTTTTAATACTGATACATCTGTAATATTTGGTATTTTATTAATAATTGTTTCTTCATCACTTAATATAGCGGCGGGTAAAAGGGCAACAGCACTATTCTTTGCCCCGTTTATTTCAATCGTTCCCGATAATTCTCTTTGACCCTCAATGATTATTTTTTCCATAAACTCACGTTCCTTTTTATTTATTTTTAATATATTATCTAATTATATGTTTGTCAATGTTTATTTGTTCTTCTATGTTAAGTGTTTTAAAGGCATAAATGAAATAATCCTATTACTAATAATAAAATGGCACCAAATACATTAGCATAGACACCCAAAAGAGCGCTAGCGTATTTTCCAATAATTAATCCAAAATAAGTAAAGGAGAAACTCGTGATGGAGAAAATAAACGTTGCTAAAAAGATAGTTGATGTTATGGCACTTAATCCAATTCCTGTCGAAAAAGAGTCAATGGATACACCAATTGCAAATAAAAACATGTTTATGAGGGTCATCTTTTTTTCTTTCGTATCGGGATGAAGGATTTCAATAATCATGGTTATTCCTAAATAAATAAGAATGATTCCTAAGAGAAAATTACTTTTTAAAGCAAATAGGGAAACAATTTTTACTCCAATAAAAATCCCTAATAATGGCATAAAAAAATGCATAATACCTACAATCATTGAAAAGAGAAAACATTTTTTTGACGATAAGTTTGTGGTTCCTATGCCTAAGGATAAAGAAAAGGTATCCATACTTAAAGCTATGGCAATGGTTATTAAAGTTATTAGTTCTTTCATAAAAAACACCCTAATACATTTTATTAGGGGATTTGAAAAAAATTACAGATATTTATTAAATAGTTCTTCAATAAAACTTGTGTATTCAACGTTACTTAAATTCGATTCTTTGTTATCCATCATACATAAAGGCGGATAGAGAACACACCACCAATTTTCACCTTTTCCACTTCCTAAAGTTACCACAAGAGATTCATATATACCACTAGGGTATTTGACACCTTTATAACTTTTTTCTGGAAAATAGTTGTCTCCGTAGTTTAAATTGTAATCCATTTTGTATCCTTTTAACATGGTTTCAATTTCAGGTATTTTTCTAGTTAGGATTTGATCGGCTTCAGTTTTATTGTTAATACTTATTAAATCTGTTTTTAATATGTTTTCTATATTTGTTTTTATTTCCATTTTTGTTGCTTGGTCTTCAAATGTATTGCTGTTAGCAATTACACGAAAACGAATAGCGTTGGATGGTATAATAAATTCTTCTTGATTATTTTTTATTAAATAGATACAAACAAATAAAAATAAGACTATAATTATTTTTTTCATTTTTATCACCTAAATAATTATGTCTTATCTTTACAAATTTTATTCACTTTTGTTTATTTTTCGTTTAATAAAGCTTCTAATGACGATTTACGGTTATGTTCAATTTGAACCCAAGTTAAATCTTTTTTAAATAAACAGATTACATTAATAGGAATCCAAGTTGCCATAAAGATTAGGAAAAAAAAGATTCCATGCAGGTTATCGTATAAATCTCTTTTGTAATAAATCATCATAAACATATTTATAATGACATCAATTAGATAACCAATCATAAAGCAAGTTAATCCTAGAGAGAAGAAGTAAGAGAAGATGTCGTTTAATTCAATATCAAAAATATAGAATACGCCTAACATTAAAGTTAATATAACGGATAAAGTTTGAACATAAGGTGCACTACTAAACAAGAATTTATCAATACAAGAAAAATCTTTATCTTTTATCCACTTTTTTAATAACGCTTTACGATATAAACGATTACATTCAATTATTCCTTTACTCCAACGACTACGTTGATGCCATGAGTCATTAAATTTTGTCGGTTGTTCATCATAGGTAATGGCATCTTCTACATAGGCAATATCAATGCCTTTTAGGACACAATGAATGGAAAGTTCAATATCTTCTGTAACTGTTTTTGGATCAAAGCCTTCGTCCATAATACTTTTAGCTACCATAAATCCTGTTCCATTAATCGCACATGCCGCGTTTAAATTCATACGTGATTTGTTAAAAAAGAAATTTTGAACGTAATGGAATAGGGCATAACTAGCACTTAACCAATTATCAGAAATATTTTTTGTATCTTTTCTTCCTTGAGCAACTTTGTACCCTGAAAGGTAAGTATTGTTCATTAATTTTAGAAAATCGGGATGTACGATGTTATCTGCATCAAATATAATGTAAGCATCATAATTTTTTTTCTTTAATTTATTAAATGTGAATTTTAATACATCGCCTTTTGATTTACAAGGGACTGTAACATTAATAATTTTAGAACCTGCTTTTTTTGCTACTTCAAGTGTGTTGTCATTACAATTATTAATTAAGGAATAAATATCAAATAGTTCAGCTGGATAGTTTTGTTCTTTTAAACTTTTTATTAAATCTCCAATTACAAGGGCTTCATTTCTAGCTGCAATTAAAATTGCAAATTTAGTTCTTGCTCTAAAAGGTCTGATTTTTGGTATGTCGTCATGTTTAAATGCAAATAAACCCGTTATCACAAAATAGATTCCATACAATAAAGTAATGGTAAATAAAATATAGTAAATCATTTGGATCATTTCTTTTTACTCCTTTAATAATAACATTCTACCCTTTTTAAATGACTATAAAATGACTAATTTGTTATTAACTCTTATCATTATTTTATAAATTGTTGGGACAATTGTCAAGTTTCGTTCGACAAAATATACATTTTATATTAAATATTATGCTCATTATCTTGAAATAATTAATCCAAATTTTCTATAAAAATGTATCGATCTTTTTCACATAAGTCTTTTTCAATGGTTATTTTAGCCTTTGGAAATCTTTTTTGGGCCATTTTTGATATTATCTGTCCTTGTTGTTCTCCAATTTCAAAAGCAATCATTTTTGGTTCATTTTTTATTTTTTCTAATAGAACACGGTAAAAAAGCGTTCCATTTTCTAAAGCAAACAAAGCTTCTTTGGGTTCATAAAGTATTTGTGGGTCATAATTTTCTTCGATGCTAATATAAGGGGGATTGGAAACCAAGACATCAAAATTTTCAATCGGTTCTG
This sequence comes from uncultured Mycoplasmatota bacterium, assembly GCA_948466395.1. Classification (GTDB taxonomy): domain Bacteria; phylum Bacillota_I; class Bacilli_A; order RF39; family UBA660; genus MGBC108787. The sequence goes on along the minus strand of CAOKAG010000002.1, from coordinate 43,613 downwards.
ATAATAAATCCAATTTTTTAAAAAGAACTTGTGTGTGATTGAGTTCATTATTTTTTCTAGCAACGTTTAAAGCTCTTTCAGATTTGTCCACTCCTAGACATTTCCAATTGGTATTTTTGGCTAAAGCAATGGCAATACAGCCACTTCCTGTTCCAACATCCAATAAGTTTAAAGCTTCTTTTTTATTTTTCTCCATTTTTTTTAATATTTTTTCTATTAAATATTCGGTTTCAAATCTGGGAATTAAAACATCTGGGTTGACTAAAATGGTGGTGTTAAAAAAAGGAACGTTTCCAATTAAGTATTGGACAGGGTAGCCTTGCTTTACTTTTTCTATTTGATTTTCTAAATCGTCTTTGTATAGGCGTTTTAACTCGTTTAGGTCTTGATCCGTTAACGTCTTTTTTTGAAACATTAATTACCTTCTAGTTTTCTTTTTTGATCTTCTGTAATTAAAGCAGTAATAATGGGTTCTAAATTCCCATTCATCACTCGATCTAGTTCCATAATAGAATAATTGATTCGATGATCGGTTACACGATTTTGAGGATAATTATACGTTCTTATTTTTTCAGAACGATCTCCTGTACCAATTTTATTTTTTCTTTCTGTTGTCAATTCATTGTTTTTTTGTTGTTCTAAGTTATCATAAATTTTCGATTTTAATATCTGCATCGCTTTTTCTTTGTTCTGAGCTTGACTTCTTTCGTTTTGACAAGTTACTACAGTATTGGTTGGTAAATGGGTAATACGAACCGCTGAGTTTGAGGTGTTGACGGACTGACCTCCTGCACCACTTGAATGATAAACGTCAATTTTTAAATCACTTTCTTTTATTTCTACGTCTACGTCTTCTATCTCTGGCATGACTACGACTGTAGCGGTTGAAGTATGTACACGACCTTGAGATTCGGTTTCTGGGACTCTTTGAACACGATGTGCACCGCTTTCGTATTTTAATTTTGAGTAGACGTTTTCTCCTTTAATCATGTATTCCACTTGTGAAAAACCACCACTTGACCCTGGAACTTCGTTAATTAGCTCAATTTTCCAATTATTTTTTTCAGCATAATAAGTATACATTCTAAATAAATCACCCGCAAAAATATTGGCTTCATCGCCACCTGCTGCTCCACGAATTTCCATAATGACATTTTTTCCATCGTTTTCATCCTTAGGAATTAATAATATTTCTAGTTCTTTTGTTATTTTTTCAAAATTAAATTGGAGTTCAGTTAGTTCTAATTCGGCCATTTCTTTTAATTCAGCGTCATTTAGTAAGATTTTTGATTCTTCGATGCCTTTTTTTGTTTCTTTGTATTCTTCATATTTGTCTACAATTTCTCTTAAATCGCTTTGTTCTTTGGATAATTTACTCACTTTTTTAAAATCATTCATGATTTCAGGAGACATTAATAATTGTTCTATTTCATTGAATCTTTTATAGATGACTTCTAATCTTTCTTCCATATTTTTACACCTTTCTTTCTCTCTTTTTTAAACAAAAAAGAATGGTTATAATGCATCCTCTTCTTCTTCATCGATGACAACTAAGTCTTTTAAATCATCTTCTGAATCGTCTGTTTCTTCTTCATCATAAAAGATTTCTTCCTCTTCTTCTATTTCAGCAGACTCCTCAATGTCTTCTAGACCTAAGTCTTCTTCCTCTTCATCAATAATTATTTTTTGAACATGTCGTTCTTTTAAATCCCAACTTCCATCATCGAGCATAATAAATCTTTTATCTAAAGTTAACATTTCAAAGAAATCGGCAATTTTGTCTTCAATTTCTTTTTCTGATAAATTTACTAAACTACCAATTTTATTAAATAAATCTATAATTTTCATTTGTGTTTTACTTTCACTTAAAATCCCATAAGCTAAATCATCGTAAGACATATTTTCCAACTCTTCTTTTGTTAAATCTGATAATTTCATATTTTTTCCTCCTACATTTTATCAGGTATCTCCATCACTAGTAGTTCTAGTAAGTCTTGGATTATTCTAGTACAAAGAGCTAATAGTGTTACCCAATCTTTTTTCTTTTCATTATTTTCTAAATTATTAATATGATTGTTTTCATAAAATGCGTTGACTAATACACCTATTTCATAAAGATAGTTCGCAATGATCGATGGCATTCTCATTTTAAAAGCATGATTTAAAACTTCATCTAATTCTAATACTTTTAATCTTAAAGCTCGATCGTGAACATTATATATTGTTTTTCCTAAGTTGTCTACAAATTGAGGATTATTTTTTATTATTTTTTGTGTTCTTAAATAAGTATATAAAATATAAGGTCCTGTTTTTCCATTTATAGCAGAAAATTTTTCAATATCAAAAATGTATTCTTTTTCGCGATTGTTTTGTAAATCAGCAAATTTTATGATGGAATTGATGAGTTTATGCAGGTCTTGTTCATCGTAATCTTCTTCTCGAGGATTGTTTTTTAAAAAAATTTCCTTGGTTTCATTAAATAATTCTATCAATTTTGGAGTGTTTCCAGCACGAGTTTTAAAAGGTTTATTGTCTTTACCATTGATGGTTCCTAATCCTAAGAATTCGCAATCAATCGTTTTGGTTTTCTCCATTTTTTTAGAGGTACGAAAGACTTGAGTAAAGTGAAGACTCTGGCGATTGTCCACAACATAAAGAATTTTATTAGGATGGAAATCTTTTTCTCTTTGATAAATCGTTGCTAAATCCGTAGTACTGTAGAGATAGGCGCCATTGCTTGCTTGATAGATTAGTGGAGGAATTTCTAAGGTATCCGTCGATTCTTGCACTTCTACTATGATGGCTCCTTCAGATTTTTTTAAAAGCTTTTCTTTTTCTAGTTCTTCTGTAACAGCAGGGATATAAGGATAAGCATCGGATTCTCCTAGCCATAAATCAAAAGAGATCCCTAAATAATCGTAAATTTTTTTTATGTCTGTTTTTGATATTTCAAGGATTTTTTTAAAGTATTCTTGATATTCTGGATTTCCATCTTGTAAGTCTTTTGTCATTAAAGAACATTTTTCTTTGATTTTTTCATTTTCTTTACAAAGAGCACTTATTTTAGGATAGAGATCCGTAAGGATTTCTAATGTAATGTCTTCTGGTAAAAGATTTTTTTCTTTTAATCCATATATCACTTGACCAATTTGAAGACCATAATCTCCTAAATGAACATCACTTATAACGTCTTGATTCATGTATTTTAGTAAACGTTTAATGGCTTCTCCAACAACGGCTGGTCTTAAATGGCCTACATGTAGAGGTTTAGCTATATTAGCGCCTCCATAATCAATTATAATTTTCTCTTTTTTTGGTAATGCTATATTAAATTTTGGTTGAGTTAACATTTTATTTAAAGTTTCATTTATAAAAGAATCGGTTAAGGTAAAGTTAATAAATCCAGGAGCAACACATTCTACTTTGGAAAACTTTTTATTCATTTCTTCATTTTCCATTAGTTTTGATACCAGTTCACTTCCTATTTCCATAGGGGATTTATGAAGTTTTTTGGCTAGGTTAAAGACACCATCGAATTGATAGTCACAAAGATCTGGACGATTGGATTTAATTAATTTGACTTGTTCAAGGGATGAATCTAATTCTTTTATATATTTTTCTAATTCTGATAATTTCATTACTGGTTACCTTCCTTAATCATCATTTTATTTTTTTTGTCTTCTGTCTCAATAGTATATTCTAAAATAATATTTTTATTATCTCTTCTAAAAGAGCAAAAATCTACTCCTATATTTAATTCTAGCTTTTCTGGTTTTAATGTTATAGAACACTCTTTTTTTGAAAAATCTAGAAAAAATAGAAATTCTTCATTTTCTCGAGTTAAGGTTTCTGTCTCTAAGTCAATGGTTGTTTTATAGTCTAGAAACTCAAATTCTAAAATCGTCTTTAATTGGCTTTGATTTATTACTTGTTTTTCTTCTATTTTTAACTCATCTTTATAAAAGGATATAGTCATACGACACCTTCTTTTCTCGGAAATTATAACATAGGAAAAGCGTGTGTGCAACAAAATAAAAAAAGGATAGTACTCTTCCTAGTTACTATCCTTTTTCATTAGCGTTTGTATTCTTTTTTGACTTTACTAATTCTATTTTCAATCTTTGATTTTTTTCTATAAAAGTAGATTTTTCATTATAATTTTTTATAATTCATTAAAAACTCACGGTATCTTTCTAATTCTTCTAGGTTAGCATCTACAATTCATTCTTCTTTTAGTTCCTCTTTTTTTTTATATTTTGGTGTAGCTTTTTTGATGCTTTGTTTTACACGAATTCCATTATATCTTTGCAAATGTGAATAATCTAATTGGAATGAACATCAATTCATAAAATTTCAATATTCTTTTTTTTAAATTTAATTCCTAAAAATTTTAACCCTTTTTTCCTATTTGTTTTAAACAATCTCTTTTAAATGTCAAGTTTTTATTATATTTTGGGAATATATTTCAATTATTATTTATCGAAATTTGTCGAACACTTTTTCTTTACAACAATTAGAACTTTATTTAGAGTATAGTCTTAAGTCTTAGAACGTGGTGCCTACCATACAAATGGGCTCTTAGTCTCCTAAGGGGAATTTGGTTATATTCGAGAGAGTATAGCAAGGAGGTTATACGTATGGTTCAACTGGTAATTTTACTTTTAAAATTTTTTTATTTATTAAAGAACAAAAAAATGGCACCCCTGAACATTACTGTTATTATTAATAGTAATATCCGGTGAATGCCGAACAAAAAACATAAGTAGGCATTAAAATCTAAGGCTTACTTAATTTATATATTATCATATTTTTTTATAAATTCAAGAAAAATTTTACTTGTAAACTCCCCCGTAACAAAAATTCGGGGCTTGTACTCTAGATTTATTTTTCAAAATTCCGTATTACTAATAAAATTTCATAATAAATGCAAAACTCATAATGAAAATTAAATCGTGTTGGCTAGTATAACAAAAAGTAAAAATGTTACTAATTATTTATATTTTCTATCATCTTTCATTAGCGTTTGCATTCTTTTTTGACTTTACTAATTCTATTTTCAATATTTTTATTCTTTTTCATTTTAAACAACCCTATTTAGTTGGTTGTAAAGCATAATAACTTTAAAATTACAACTTCTTATTATATTTTTAGAATAATTTTCCAAACTACAAATGGTGAAAACTTTATGAAAAAGTTACGTTTCTTATTTAAATCAATGGTATTTTTATTTATATCTTTTGTTATTGTTCTTGTTGGACTCTATACCTATGCCTATTTTAGCCCCAAATTAGAACTTACGAATATTGGTCAAATGTATATTTATGATAAAGACGGGGGATTGGTTTATCAAGGAAGTGGAAGTAGTGAATGGGTCAATCTTGAAAACATTAGTGAGCATGTTTTAGATGCGGTGATTAGTGTTGAAGATAAAAATTTTTATAAACATCAAGGATTTGATTATTTAAGAATTGCCAAAGCGATGTTATTGAACATTAAGAATAAAAGAGTTGTTCAAGGAGCTTCGACAATTAGTCAACAGTATATTAAAAATATGTATTTAGATTTTGACCAAACTTGGAAACGAAAAGCGGAGGAAGCTTTTTTAACATTAGAGTTAGAGGTTCATTATAGTAAAGACGAAATACTAGAAGGTTATTTAAATACAATCAATTTTGGAGCGGGAAATTATGGTATTTTAAATGCCAGTAAGTATTATTTTAATAAAGATACAAAAGATTTAAGTTTGGAAGAAGCCATCATGCTTGCAGGTATTCCTAAAAATCCTTCTAAATATAATCCTGTTACGCATTATGATGAATGTATAAAAAGAGCAAAAGTGGTTGCTTTAACTATGCTTAATAACGAAAAAATTGATGAAGCCACTTATAATACTCTTTTTAAAGAGCCTATCCCAATTTATGGAAAAAGAGATGTTAATAATTTACAAATGATTATGTATTATCAAGATGCGGTTTTAAAAGAATTAGAAACTTTAAAGGGAATTCCTACCTCTCTTTTAGATTCAGGAAGTTTAAAAGTGTATACGAATTTGGATTTGAAAGCACAAGAAAAGTTAGAAAAAGAAATTTTAGAAAATGTTAAAGATGAAAATATGCAAGTCGCTAGCGTTCTTATTGAACCCGAAAGTGGGAAAGTTAGAGCTTTAGTTGGAGGAATGGATTACGCAAAAAGCCAGTATAATCGAGCAATCAGTTCTAAAAGGCAAGTAGGAAGTACGATGAAACCTTTTTTATATTATTCGGCTTTAGAAAATGGTCTGACAAGTTCTTCTACTTTTGTAAGTGAACCTACTAATTTTGTATTTTCTAATAATAAAATTTATAGCCCTTCAAATTATAATGATGTGTACGCCAATAAAGAAATTACCATGTCTGCAGCCTTAGCTTATTCTGATAATGTTTATGCGGTAAAAACCCATTTATTTTTAGGCGAAAATACATTAGTGGAGACTGCTAAAAAAATGGGAATTAAAGGCGAAGTGGTAGCGAATCCAAGTTTAGCATTAGGAACAAGTGAACTGAATATGCTTGATTTTGCTAACGGTTATACCACGTTAGCGAATGGTGGCTATCAACTTGATAATTACTTTATTACGAAAGTAGAGGATTTACATGGGAATGTTTTATATGAACATAAGGATAATAAAAAAATGGTTCTTAATTATAATTATGTTTATATTCTAAATGAAATGTTAACGAATACCAGTAATAGTAAATTTTTAAGTTATACGTCTCCAACCGCTTTAAGTATTGCTAATAAGATGAGTCGTAAATACGCATTAAAAACAGGAACCACCAATACCGATTATTGGACGGTTGGTTATAATAAAGAGGCTTTGATGCTTATTTGGCTAGGTTATGATGATGCAAAAGAAGTGAATAGTGATTCGAGTAGGTGGAGTAAAACTATTTGGGTAAATACGATGGAAGACTACTTATCTGATAAAGAGAGTAGTTGGTATGATAAACCTCAAAATGTTGTCAGTGTTTTACAAGAACCCGTAAGTGGAGCCAAAGCTACTAATGGACAAGCAGCCATGTTTTATTATGTTAAGGGAAGTGAAGGGGAAAGAATTCAAGTTGATAAAAAAGAGGAATAAAAAATATAGGATTTTGCTCCTATTTTTTTGTTTGTTTATTTTATTATTTTTATATTAAAGTAATATTGATCTTCTAAATCGGCTTCTTCTAATTCAATATTAAAGCCACTTAGTTCTAGGTCACTAATTGTCGCTCTTACCTTATTTATTGCAGTCTTTAAATCGGTTCCTGCTAATTCTTCTTGTTTTGCTGCGTAGTCTGGTTCAAGCGTAACAATGCTATCTAAAGGATCGACTAATGGTTCTTCTAAAATTGGAACAATTTCTTCAATTTGATTAGTAGGAAACTCTGATACTGGTTTTGAAGAATCCATTTCATTGTCTTCGTTATTAAAAAAGATGGATTTAAAAGGTGATAATACCTCTTCGGCATTATTTGTATTTTCTTCCGGATTTTCAAATTTTTCTAATTCAGTTTCTTCATCACTATTTATCAAAGTTGGTTCATTTAAAATACTTGGCTGTTCATTCATAGTTGGAATGAGTTCTTCTATTAATGGAACGGTCAAATTGTTTTCTTCTACTGGCGGTGTAACTTCATTTTGTAACTCTTCCTTTTCAATAACAAATTTTGATGGTTCTATAAATGGTTCGTTATTTACAGGAGTTGCAGATTCCCCAATTTCGAAATTACTTACAGAATAATCATTCATATTGTTTACCTCACTTACATTTATTTCGTCTTCTAAAATTTCAATTGGTGTTGCTATCGGCGCTGTTTCTTTTTCAAAAATATTTTTTATTTCTTCTGGATCTGGAACATTCATATTTGCTTCTTCATCTTCCAAAAAATTAAAAAATTTATTTGGTATTTTTTCTGGTGGTTCAGGAATAATGAATGTTGTTTTGTGTTCTTCTTGTTTTCCTCCTTCAGGAATTAAAAAACTAGCCACATCATGTGGTTCACGATTAACAGTTATATCCTCGGCATTGTTTAATATATTTTCTATATTTGGATTTATATTTACTATAGGAATTAAATCTTCTTCTAGATTATCTTTATTTTTTACTTTTTTTAATTCAAATTCTAAATCACGAACATTTAATCGTTCAGTAATAATTTTTTGTAACCATTTTTTTTGTTCTTCTTTATCTAAGTCTAACAAAGATTTTGCATGACGTTCTGAAATTTTTGCATTTAATAAAGCTTCTTGTACTTCTTCATCTAGTTCTAATAATTTTAATTTATTGGCAATGGCCATTTGAGATAGCCCCATTTTAGTAGCTAATTGTTCTTGTGTTAAGTAACCACGATCTAAAAGATTTTTTAAAGACTTTGCTTCTTCGATGACTGAAAGATTTTTTCTTTGAATATTCTCAGTCAAGGCTAACTCTGCTGTTTCATCTTCATTGATTTTTGATACAATGACTGGGACGGTTTGAAGACCTGCTAATAAGGCCGCTTTATAGCGTCTCTCTCCAGCAACAATTTCATATTTATCGTCTTGTTTTCTTACAACAAGGGGTTGAATAATCCCAAATTGTTTTATTGAATCTGTTAGTTCACTTAATCCTTCTTCGTCAAAATTTATTCTTGGTTGATGACGATTCGGTATAATATCTTTTAATGGTATTTCTAGAATAGTCTTATTCATATTCATGCTTATTCAGCCCCTTTTATCTTACTTATAATATAACCTATTTGTAACTATTTTTCAATGGTTTTTTTAGAATTTTATCGTAAGAGCGTGGGTAGATAGGAGAGGACTCCTTAATATGTTTTATAATTAAAATGCTTCTTTGACTTTTTTCAAAAGGTAAAAGATATTTATCTACGGTCTCTAAATGCCCTCCTAAAATTTCGATGGTTTCTTTGGAAGCTTCAAGTTCTTCCGTTATATTAGCCTTAAGTGGAAGAAATAATCCTCCTATTTTTAAAGCGGGAAGAGAAAGTTCTGATAGGATTCTTAACTCCGCCACGGCACGAGAAGTAACCAAATCAAATTTTTCTAAATTATTTTTGACATAATCTTCTGCACGAGCTTGAATTAATTCTACATTTTTTAAATTAAGTTTTTGAATTAATTCTTCTAAAAATTTAATTTTTTTGTTATTAGAATCTAATAAAATAAACTGTGTTTCTGGATTGAATAAAGCTAAAACACACCCTGGAAAGCCCGCACCTGTGCCTATATCTAATATTTTTTGATTTGATTTAATGTAACGATTTAATACAAGTGAATCGTAAAAATGTTTTAAATATATGTCTTTTTTTTCTTTGATAGCGGTTAAGTTTGTTTGTTTATTGTATTCTATTAAAAAATCAGCGTAGACGTCTAATTGTTTCTGTTGGGTTTCATTTATTTCAATTTCTATTTTTTTTAATTCTTCTACCAATTCTTCTTTATTCATTTTTACCATATTCTTTCTTCAAATAAATCGCTAATATAGAAAGATCACTTGGATTGACTCCACTAATTCTTGAAGCTTGAGCTAAGGTTATTGGACGAACGATTTCTAATTTTTGACGAGCTTCACTGGCTAAATTTTTTACATTTTGGTAATCGATATCTTTAGGTATTTGTTTTTCTTCTACTTTTAGCATTTTTTCAATTTCTTTTTCTGTTTTTTTGATGTACCCTTCATATTTTATTTCTATACTTACCATTTCTTTTATATCATTCGAAAAGGGAAAGGAAAGAAAACGAGACAAAAAGTCTAAGGTTATTTCAGGCCGTTTTAATAAATCAAATAAAGTGGTTTTATTTAAAGGAATGGAGAAGTGATGTGCTTCAAATTCCTTTTTGACATCTTCATTTATTTCTAATTTTGTTTCTTTTAAATAAACGTTGAAAGCTTTTATTTCTTTTTCTACTTTTTGATACGTGGTCCACATTTCTTCGGTGATGGTTCCTAAGTTATAACCATATTTTCTTAAACGAAGTAAGGCGTTATCATGACGAAGGACTAATCGATATTCTGCTCTGGAGGTCAACATACGGTAAGGTTCTTTGGTTCCTTTTGTGACTAAGTCATCAATTAGTACACCTAGATAAGATTCATTTCTTTTTAATATTAGAGGTTCTTGTTCTCTTAATTTTTGTACTGCGTTGATTCCTGCTATTAATCCTTGTCCCGCGGCTTCTTCATAACCACTGGTTCCATTTATTTGTCCTGCTGTAAAAAGATTTTCAATAATTTTTGTTTCTAATGAGGGTTTTAATTCTAGTGGATCAATGGCGTCGTATTCTATTGCATAGGCGTACTTTGTGATTTTAGCGTTTTCTAAACCACTTAAACTATGAACCATTTTTTCTTGTATTTCCTCAGGCATACTGGTTGAAAAACCTTGTAAATACCATTCATCATAAGAAAGACTTTCTGGTTCTAAAAAAAGTTGATGTCTTTCTTTATCATTGAAACGGACGATTTTATCTTCAATGGATGGGCAATATCTTGGACCGATACCTGTGACGTACCCCCCATACATACTTGATTTGTCTAAATTATCTAAAATCAGTTTATGAGTGGTTTCATTTGTATATAGGAGATAACATTTTTGTTGTTCGTTTGGATTATAAATAGGATCAATGTCATGAGAAAAAGAGTAAGGTCGCTCGTCTCCATGTTCTTCTTGCATTTTTGAAAAATCAATGGAACTGGTTTTGATTCTCGGTGGCGTTCCTGTTTTTAGTCTTTGAATCGTAAAACCTAATCGCTTTAAATTGTCACTTAAAAAGTTACTTCTCGCTTCACCATGAGGACCACCTTCTATGTTTTTATCGCCTCTTAAAATATTACTTTTTAAGTAGGTTCCCGTGGTTAATATTAAAGTTTTACCTTCTATTTTTTCCTGATCGGATAAAATCACACCTTTTATTTTATTTTTTTCGGTTAATAAATCTTCTACCATACCTTCTTTGATTTCAAGGTTAGGCGTACTTTTTAAAGCATGGAGCATGTTTTTAGGATACGTGATTTTATCAGCTTGACAGCGAAGACATCTTACAGCAGGTCCTTTTTTACTGTTTAACATTTTCATTTGAAAGTGAGATCGATCTGCTATTCTCCCCATTAGTCCTCCCAAAGCATCAATATCTCTTACAATCACACCCTTAGCCGTTCCGCCAATCGAAGGATTACAAGGCATGTCTGCAATATTGTTTGTGTTCATGGTAATTAAAAGCGTTTTTTTTCCCATGAAAGCGGTCATATGTGCCGCTTCACAACCAGCATGTCCTCCTCCAACCACTATACAATCGTATTTCATTTTTCTTCACCTATTTCTTTTTCATAATAAATATAAGTTCCAGGGTAATCCTCATATGTAAAGGTTCCTTTTTCTTTATAATTTAATTTTTTAAAAAAGTGATTCATTTTTAAATTCCTTTTTTCAGTATCCGCTTTTAAAACTTTAATCTTTTCTTTTTTAGCTTTTTGTTCAGCGAATTGAAAGAGGCAGGTCGCTAAACCTTGATTTTGACAAGATTTTTTTATAGCTAAACGATGAAGAATAAAAGCCTCTTCTTTACTATTTTCAATGAGGTCATCGTATTCTCTTGTATCTTTTTCAATAACAATCAATCCTTTAATTTTATTTTTTTCTTTATAAACAAATAAGTTTCCTTTTTCAATATCATTTGGGATTTTACATTCTGGATAATTTTCTTCACTCCATTGAGGGTTATTGTTTTCATCCATTTCTAATTTTGATTCACCGATAATGGCTAGGATTTCTTTTATATCGTTCTTTTGAGCTTTTTCAATCATTTTTATTCCTACTTTCCTAAGCAAAAATTTTTAAAAAGTTTATCAATCAATTCATCTTCATAACATTCTCCAATGAGTTTTCCTAAATTATCAAAAGCATTTCTTAAATGGATTTCTATCATGTCGACTGGAATATTCTTTTCTATGTCTAGTAATGCTTCTTTAAGATGGTTAAGGGATTTTGAGACCAAATCTATTTGTCGAGCATTGGATAAATAAGTTAAATCTTTTAAAGCAATTTGATCTAATTGATACATTTCTATTATTTTTTCTTTCAATGCTTCCATTCCATCTAAAGTCATGGTGTTTCCATATACAACGGTTGCATCTTCAGGAAGATTAATGTTCGATTCTAAATCGTTTTTATTAATAAATAGAATATGCGTTCTTTCTTTTACTTTTTCTAATAATTCTAAATCGTTGGCATTTAATTTTTCATTATTATTTAAAACTAAAATTACTAAATCCGATTTTTCAATTATTTCTTTACTTTTATCTACTCCAATTTTTTCGACAAAATCTTTTGTTTCTCTAATTCCAGCCGTGTCTATTAAATTAATTTGGATTCCATTTAAGTTCATTTTTCCTTCGATGACATCTCTAGTTGTACCTGATATATCGGTAACAATGGCTTTTTCTTCATTTAATAAAGCATTTAGAATACTACTTTTTCCTACATTAGGTCTTCCTACTAAGGCTACATCTATTCCATTACGAATGATTTCTCCAATGCTAGCGTTTTTTAATAAAATTTCTAAATCATTTTTTATTTTAGCTAATTCTTTATTTAAGTAGTCTTGTGTGACTTCTATTGCGTCTTCATATTCTGGGTAGTCAATGTTTACAGCTATATTCGCTATAAGATTTAAAAGTGTTTCTCTTATTTTTTTTACTATCGTACCTAATCTACCATTGACACCGTTTAACGCCAAAGTACGTTGCTTGTCACTTTTTGACATAATTAAATCGCTGACGGATTCAGCTTCAATTAAATCAATTCGACCATTTAAAAAAGCTCTTTTCGTAAATTCTCCAGGCTCAGCTAAGCGAGCTCCATTTTTTAATAGTAATTCTAAAATTTTATTTGTTGTCGCGATGCCACCATGACAATTTATTTCAACGACATCTTCAGTCGTATACGTTTTTGGAGCCAACATAATGCTTACCAATACTTCATCTATTAATTCTTCATTTTCTTTTATAAAACCATAATGAATGGTATGAGAGTCAACTTTCGTTAAATCTGGACCTTTAAAGAGTTTATTAACAATCATTAAAGCTTCTTTTCCACTTAATCGGACAATTGAAATGGCACCTGTTCCAACTGACGTGGAGATTGCCGCTATGGTCTCCTCCATTTTTATCACTTCTTTTCTCGTGTATTGTATCAAATTGAGGCTTTTTAGTCTATCATTTTTCTTTTTATAAAAAGAAAAAAACAATCTTGACACTGTTTTTTATTCTACGTTTTAAAATACTTAATCTTGAATCCTCTTAATTGTCTTTTATTATAAAAACCTACTTAATCAGTAGGTTTAATTATTACATGGCGATTGGGTTCTTCTCCTTCGCTCAAAGTTTTAATTCCTTTAAAGTCTGTTAGAACATTATGAATGATTCTTCTTTCAAAAGAGTTCATATTTTCTAATGTTGCTTCTACTTTACTACTTCTCACTTCACGAGCAGTCTTTTTTGCTAATCGTTCTAAATTTTCTATTCTTTTTAATTTGTAATTTTCTATATCTAAATTTAGTTTAATAAAGCAATTGTATTCTTGATTGATTTTTTGTTTTGCTAATATTTCTAGAGCTCTTAACGTTTCGCCATTTTTTCCAATTAACAAACCACTTTTATCTGTATATATATTTATATTAATTGCTTTATCACGAATGTTGGATTCAAAATTGACATCGATTCCTAAATTAGTAATTACTTGAGAGAGGAATTTTTTTATCAATTCTACGCAATTCACAAGTGTTGTTGCTTTAATACGGTAAGTTGTTGATTTAAATAGGCTTCCTTTTTCTTCAGTAATGTTATAAATAATTTCTTCTTCATTAGCGTTTAATGCTTTCATTACTTTTAGTAAGGCTTCTTGTTTTGATTTAGCTTCTAAGACTACTTCATTCATTTTTATTTACCTCTTTTCTTATTTTCCTTTTTATCTTTACTTTTTACTGGTTTAATTAAATCTGTTTTTTTCTCATTTATTTTTTTAAAGATAAAATTTTGAAGAACAACAAATCCATTGGTCACTACCCAATATAGAGCGATTGCTGTAGGTAAACTAAAGGATGCAATTGAAATCATAACAATCATAAAGATTAAAGTAAAACGCATTTGGCTTTCTATTGCACTATTGACGTTTTGATTTTTCATAGAATTTTTAAATGAAAAATAAGTTGTTCCTACTATTAAGATAATTAATAAAATATAAATGTATTTGCCTTGACTAATTCCTACCCATGGCGTCATACCCAGTTTCATACCTAATAAGCTATCTTCGAAAATTGCAGGAACACGGTTGATTGCTTGAAGAAAAGCAAAGAATAGTGGTAATTGAATAAATGCAAGTAAACATCCTGAAACGGGATTAATTTTATATTTTTTATAGATTAACATGGTTTCTTGACTTTTCATCATCATAGCGTCAGAGTCAGTACGGTTGGCGTATTTCTTTTCAATTTTTTGTATTTCTGGGGCTGCTTTTTTCATGTTTTCAGATTGATCCATGGTCTTTTTAGAGAAGGGTAACAAAATTAATCGAATTCCAATTCCTATTAACATCACAGATACACCAAAGTTTTTTATTAACAGTCCTAATTTTAATATAATATATGCTAAGGGCTTCACAAAAATCGATTCCCATAAGCTTTTGTATTTTATATCACTAGGTTTAAATGTTTCACATGAAGGAAGATCCTCTAATTTTATGGATAACTGATCATTATACTTCTCATAGAGTTCATAGAGTTTTTGTTCTCTTGGTTTACAAAGAATATTATTTTGAAGGCTTTGACCTGTTTCTTCAAATGTAACAATGTTTTTATCTTCTTTTAAGTAAGTTTTATTACCACAGCCTGTTGTTAATAATAAAATACTGATGGTTACTAGCGCTATTTTTTTTATTTTCATTTTATCTCCTCTATTAATTGTATTAGATTGATTTTCATTTCTTGAAAATTTATTTCTAAACAATTTCTTTTTATCATTATAATATAATCTCTTCCTTTTGGAAAGGTTTCTTTTACATTATCAATTAAAGCTCTTACTTGTCTTTTTAATTTATTCCTTACTACGGCGTTACCTACTTTTTTACTTATCGCAAGCCCATATTTATTTTCATTATCTTTTCTTTTCCTTATATATATAGTGTAGTAACTATTTTTAAAAAAACGAGAGTGATTGATGATAGCGTTAAAGTCTTTTTTTTCTTTGACCATTTCATATTTTTTTATAAAAAGCCCTTCTTTCTTAAATGTAAGCAAAAAAAACCACGTACTGTGGCTTATTTAGTAATTAAATTTTTACGACCTTTTTTTCTTCTATTTTTTAATATTTTTGTTTCTTTTCTAGCAAAAAATCCATGTTTTTTTGCTTTTCTTCTTTTATTTGGTGTATAAGTACTAAACATTTTTCTTCCTCCTTTAAATTAAAAGTCTACTTATTATATTATTATAATGTTTAAAAAGTCAAGAAGATTTATAAAGATGAACGATTTGTACTTACAATCTAATCTATTATGTGAGCAATAAGTCTATAGAAGAACAATTTTTGTTCTGTTCACGAAAAAGACGAGTTAATCAATTATGAGGTCATGAAGAAACATGCAACGACTAATATAGAGTGTGGTAGTTAATTTGGAAAAGGCTACTCAATGGATTGAACATGAATCCTGTTTCTTGGATAAAAAAAGAAACGCGTTTTTTGTAGGTGTAAATTAAACAATGAAGATAAAAAAGAAAGAATATTTAATTTTTTTGAAAGAGCGATAGAAGAACTTATAAAAAATAAGTTATGAACAACTAAGATTTTTGTTTATGGATTTTTTTTAATCTATTTTATCCTTTGTGGATAGTTTGTTAATAACTTTACATGATTTTATGCTTACTTGAATGCTTATTCACATAATTAACTTAAGTGTTGATAATGGTTATGCACTTTGTTTATATCTAAAACTCTTTTTTTGTTAATAATGTTGATAAATATTGTAAACTCAGTTAAAATAAGGTCAAATTCCTGTTCATAACTTGTTAATAAGTTGTGTCTAATTGTTTTAATCTTTTCATTTATATAAAATTGAGCTACAATGAAATTGGTTAGATGGTACAGATATGCGGGGTGAGGATTTTGGATGTCATGGTTGATAACTTATGGAATAACTTTCTTGAAAATATGAAACAAGAAGTTAATTCTGCTTCTTATAATACTTGGTTTAAAGATTTAAAATTATTAAAAGCGGAACATAATAATATGATTGTTCAAGTTCCCACTGATTTTCATAAAAAATGGTTAAAAGACAATTATTATACTTTAATTGAAGAGGTCTTATCAAAGCTTTCAGGTATTTCTTACGATATTCAATTTATTTTAGAAGATGAAATTGAAAAAATCATTCCCTCTGAGCCAATACCTATTGAAAATGATGGATCAGAAATTATTACAAAAGAAACATTAAATACCGAAGAAATATGGAATAGCAATTTAAAAGCTGATTTAAATTTTGATAATTATATTGTAGGAGATACCAATCGGCTTGCTAAAATGGCGGGAATGGCGGTAGCGGAAGAACCTGGAAAAATACATAATCCCTTGTTTATTTACGGAAAAAGTGGCTTAGGAAAGACACATCTCATGCATGCAATAGGAAACTTTATTACTGAACACACAAATAAAAGAGTTTTATATACGACGAGTGATATGTTTATGAATGATTATATCGGCATTGCGAATCAATCAAAGGGACAAAATACAATTGATTATGCGAATAACTTTAAAAAAAAATATCGAAACGTAGATGTCTTAATAATTGATGATATTCAATACTTAGTTGGTGCTGAAAAAACACAAGAGGAATTCTTTTATACTTTCAATGAACTTCATCGATCTAATAAGCAATTGATTATTAGTTCTGATCGTAGCCCGAATGATTTAAAATTATTAGAAGAACGTTTGAGAAGTCGATTTATGTGGGGCTTACCTGTTAATATTTCTCCACCTGATTTTGATCTTCGATGTCGAATTGTTAAACAGAAAATTTCGGGATTTAATATTGAAGCCAAAATCAATGAGGATGTTATTGAATTTATTGCCAACAGTTGTCCTAATGATGTTCGCTTTTTAACAGGCACAATTAATCGATTGATGGCCTATACAGCCATGATTGTTCCAAAAGTGATTGACCTTGAATTTGCTAATGAAGCTTTAAATGATTATGTTAATAAAAATATTTATTCTGAAAATACCATTGAGAATATTCAAAAAGTTGTGGCTGATTTTTATCATGTTACTGTCGAAAATCTTAAAGGAAAAAGAAGAACTCAAAATATTGCTAATGCAAGGCTTGTTGCTATGTATCTTTGTCAAATGTTAACTGAAGAGACGACTTCAAGGATTGGCTTAGAATTTGGTGGAAAAAATCATGCGACGGTTATACATGCTCGTAATAAAATAAGTCAATCTTTAAAAGTTGATAAAAAATTGGAGTTGGAGATTAATGAAATAAAAAGTAAATTGTGAAAATGTGAATAATTATTCACAAGTTATTCTTGTCTTCATGCTAGAATATAAAAGAAAAAAAGAGGTTATAAACATTATCAACAGTATAATAATAAAAATAATAAAAAAATAAGAAAGAAGGAACCAAAATGAAATTTACAATTGATAAAACTATTATATTAGAAAATTTAAACCATGTTATTAAAGGTATTTCGACTAAAAATGTTATTCCAGTATTAAATGGTATTAAATTTGAGTTAACAAATGAAGGCTTGTCATTAACTGCTAGTGATAGTGATTTAACGATTAATTCGTTTATATCACAAAAAGAAATTAAAAGTATTGAGAATGAAGGGACCATTGTTATTCAAAGTAAGTTTATTTTAGATATTATAAGAAAATTACCTAGTGATGTGATTAACTTTGAAGTGATTGATCGTTTGAAAATTAGAATCTATACCGATTTTGCTCAATATCATTTAAATTGTCTAGATGCGAATGATTATCCTAATCTTAGAATGGATGAACATAAGGATCCGATTTTATTAAAAGGAGAAACTTTAAAATCGTTGATTAATCAAACGGTTTTTGCGATTTCTACACAGGAATTAAGGCCTTTATTGACGGGAGTTAATATAACGATTGCAGGAAATCTATTAGTGTTTATTGCTACCGATTCTTATCGTTTAGCAAAGAAAAGTATTGAACTTTCTCATCCGATTGATACAGATGTAAATATTGTTATTCCAGGAAAAAATATTTTAGAACTTGAAAAAATTATTACTGATGATGAAATGGTAGAAATGCATATTTTTAATAATAAAGTTTTGTTTAAATATAAAAATATTAAATTTCAGACTAATTTGTTATCAGGTCAATATCCGAATACTTCTAATCTTATTCCTAATGAGTTTGGTATGGAAGTGAAGTTGAGTAAAGATGATTTTAGTTCTAGTGTTGATCGTGCGGCTTTATTGATACAAGGAAAAGATAAAAATATAATAAGAATGAATATTGCTAATCAAGAAATGACGATAACCTCTTATGCTAGTGAGAGTGGAAAACTTGAGGAAAAACTTAAAATAGATACAGATGAAGGAGCGATGATTGATATTTCTTTTAGTGCTAAGTATATGTTGGAAGCTTTAAAAACAATAAAAGATGAAAAAATTGTTTTGTTATTAACTAATGATATTAAACCTATTATTGTGAAATCTGTAGAGGATGAGTCTCTCATTCAACTTATTTTACCGATTAAAACGTTTTAAAAAATGAAATTTTTTTTCATTTTTTTATTTTTCGACAATTTTCTATAATTTTATTCGATAGGATAGAACGCAATTGTTATTAAGGAGAGATAATATGGAAAAATATAAAATTAATGAAAAAACAATTGCTTTGTATTCATTGGATGCAAGGACGAGAGTATATGAGGAAGATAAGTGTTTTGTGGTTGATGAGAACGCTAATAGTATTATGGAAAGCAGTTGTTCTTATTTTGGAAGTAGTTTAGAGGGGAGAAGAAAAGGAACGACTTCTTTAATTGGTGTTAAGTATAAAGTTCCTGTAGTTGTGGAAGAAAGTAAGAGGATTATTTTTTTTCCTACTGAATCTTCTAAAAAAACAAGTTGTACTTGGATTCGATTTAATAAAATAGAAAATTATTATTATCATCAAGGACGATTGGTTCTCTGTTTTAAAAATGGCGATAAAATTGTTTTAGATCATTCTTTACCTGTTATTGAAAATCAAATTCTACGTTCTACTCGATTAGAAGCGCTTATCAGAGAAAGAAAAAATGAAAATTAAAGTTGGAAAATCAATTTTTCCATCTTTTAGTATGGAAAAGAAAGAACATTATAAATAAAAGAAAAGACTAAAACGAATCTAGGCTGAGGTGTTTATCAAGAATGTCAGTAAGGATGGTTTGTGGAGAATGAATTAGAAAAAGAAATCATTCTAAATGATGAAGCTGTTTAACTATGATGAGGTTGCTTTTCACGATGGGTTCCAGCTCAAATCCTTTCATTCTTTATTTAGAAATTTAAATCCATTTTTCTTTTATAATTTACGAAAAACCTTTTAAATAAGGGAAAAAATATGGTATAATGTTCATAGGTATAGGAGTACATATTACCTATTATTTTTATTATATGGGCATAAAAGAGGTAAAATATGCAAATTCAAGAATTAAAATTGCTTAATTTCCGTAATTACGATCGAATTCAAGTTTCTTTTGATCCACATTTAAATATTATTTATGGAAAAAATGGAAGTGGAAAAACCAATTTAGTAGAATCTATCTATTTTCTAGCTTTAACTAGGTCGTTTAAACAATCTAATGATAAAATTTTAATTCGAAGTCATACCAATTTAACTAAAGTAGAGGGGGTCATTTATAATCAATATCAAACTACTTATAAAGTCATTTTATCCAATGAGGGTAAAACTGTAAAAATTGATAATAATAAAATTTCTAAAATTAGTGATTATATTGCAAAAATTAATGTTGTTTTGTTTAGTCCAAATGATTTAAAAATGATTAAAGATACACCCAGTGTACGACGTAAATATTTAAATATTTTGATTTCACAATTAGATGTTTCTTATTTAAAGGAATTGAATCAGTATAATAAATTGCTTAAAGTAAGAAATGCCTATTTAAAGAAAATGTATTTAAATGGAAATGCTCTTATGACGTATTTAGATGTTGTTACTGAAAAATTAGTAGAAGTTGGTTTAAGTATTTTTGAAAGACGGAAGAACTGTCTTTTTGAGATTAATTCTTTTATTGGGGAAATCTATAAAGAGATTGCCTTAGATGATGAATTAAAAGTCAACTATGTTAGTGATTATGAAAACAAAACAAGAGAAGAAATTCTAGAGTATTATAAGAAAACTAAAAGTAAAGATATTAGCTTAGGTAAAACAAATTTTGGGATTCATCATGATGATTTTCTTTTTCTATTAAATGATTATGATATAAAGGATTATGGAAGTCAAGGACAACAAAAAAATGCAGTGATTGCTTGGAAATTTAGTGAAATGATGCTGTTTAAACAATTAAAATCGATTTTGCCTATTTTGATTTTAGATGATTTATTAAGTGAGTTGGATAAGGAAAAGATTAAAAATATTCTTTCCTTTATAAATGATAAAATTCAAACTTTTATTACAACTACTGAAATTGAAAAAATAGAATCTTTACTTTTAGATAAAACCTATAAAAAAATATATGTGTCAAATGGACAACTGGAGGAGGTATTATAATGAAAGAAAATGAAGTGCATTATAATGATGATGATATTCAAGTTCTAGAAGGGTTAGAAGCTGTACGTAAAAGACCTGGAATGTATATAGGAACGACTAGTGAAAAAGGTTTGCATCATTTAGTTTGGGAAATTGTTGATAATGCAATTGATGAGGCTCTAGCTGGGTATTGTGATGATATTGAAGTTATTATTGGTAAAGGCAATACGATCACCGTTAAGGATGATGGTAGGGGAATGCCTACAGGAATTAACAAAAAGACAGGGTTATCCACAGTAGAAACTATTTTTACGGTACTGCATGCTGGTGGTAAGTTTGGTGGCGGTGGCTACAAAGTAAGTGGAGGATTACATGGTGTTGGAGCGAGTGTGGTTAATGCATTATCTTCTTGGCTTGAAGTTACCGTTTATCATGATGGGAAAATTTTTTATCAAAAGTTTCAAGATGGTGGAAAGCCTGTTGAACCTTTAAAAGAAATTGGTGTGTGCGAAGAAAATCGTACTGGTACAACTGTAACATTCAAAGCAGATCCAGAAATTTTTACGGAGACCACGATTTATAATTATGATGTTCTTGCTAAACGATTACAAGAATTGGCTTTTTTAAATAAAGGGATAAGAATTATTCTTTTTGATGAAAGAGAAGAAGAGAAACATCATGAATTTTTATATAATGGGGGAATTATAGAATATGTCCAGATGCTTAATAAGAATAAAGACCCCATTCATAAAGACGTCATTTATTTTGAAGGAACAGAAGAGGGGATTGAGCTTGAAGTTGCCATGCAATATAATGACTCTTATAATGCAAATGTTTACTCTTTTACAAATAATATTAATACGTATGAAGGTGGAACTCACGAAGATGGTGTAAAAAGAGCTTTAACTCGTATTATTAACAATTATGCTAAAAATAATAAAATTTTAAAAGAAAATGATGAAGCATTAACAGGAGAGGATGTAAGAGAAGGTTTAACAATGATTATTTCTTGTAAACATCCTGATCCTCAATTTGAAGGACAAACAAAGACAAAACTTGGAAATGCTGAAGTTCGTAAGATTGCTGATGATGTGTTTAGTGAGGGCTTTGAACGATTCTTAATGGAAAATCCTAACGAGGCACGACTTATTGTGGATAAAGCTTCTACAGCTGCCAGAGCAAGATTAGCAGCGAAAAAGGCTAGAGAGTTTACAAGGAGAAAAAGTGCTTTAGATACGTTTAACACGCTAGGTAAACTTGCTGATTGTACAAGTAAGGATGCTTCTATTTCAGAGATATTTATTGTCGAAGGAGATAGTGCGGGAGGAAGTGCTAAGAGTGCAAGAATTCCTAAAACGCAAGCGATTCTACCTTTAAGAGGTAAAATACTTAATGTAGAGAAAGCAAGGCTTGATAGAGCTTTATCTAATGAAGAAATAAGAACGATGATTACAGCTTTTGGAACAGGTATTGGAGATGATTTTGATATTGAAAAATTAAGATATCATAAAATTGTTATTATGACTGATGCCGATGTTGATGGTTCTCATATTCAAATCTTGCTATTAACTCTTTTTTATCGCTTCTTTAGACCTATTCTGGAAGGTGGTTATGTTTATATAGCTCAACCCCCATTATTTGGTGTAACTTATGGAAAGAATAAAAAATATGTTCAAACAGAGGAAGAACTGGCTGAATATAGAGCGACACTTCCTCCTAATGCTAAACCTATTGTTCAACGTTTTAAAGGTTTAGGAGAAATGGATGCTGAAGATTTACGTGATACAACAATGAGTATAGAAAATCGTGTGTTAAAACGTGTAACTATTGATGATGCTATGGCCGCGGACCAAATAATTACAGATTTAATGGGAGATGATGTGTTGCCACGTAAGCTATATATTGAGGAACACGGTCACGAATATACGGATTTGGATGTTTAGGAGGTTATGAACAATGGATAAAATTGTAGAGAATAGTATTACTGAAGAGTTTAAGTATTCATTTGGTAGATATGCTATGAGCGTAATTGTTGCTCGTGCATTACCAGATTTAAGAGATGGTTTAAAACCTGTGCATCGTCGTATTTTGTTTTCTATGTTTGAATCTAGCTATACACCAGATAAACCTCATCGTAAGTGTGCTAGAATTGTCGGAGATGTTATGGGTAAATATCACCCACATGGCGATTCTTCAATTTATGAAGCAATGGTTCGTATGGCGCAAGATTTTAGTTTTCGACATATGCTAGTTGATGGTCACGGAAATTTTGGTAATATGGATGGTGACGGTGCCGCAGCTATGCGTTATACCGAAGCAAGACTATCTAAAATTGCTCTTGAGATGGTTCGAGATTTAAATAAAGATACTGTAGATTTTTTACCAAATTTTGATGAAACTGAACATGAACCAGTTATTTTACCAAGTCGTTTTCCTAATATTTTAGTTAATGGAACGATGGGAATTGCTGTTGGTATGGCAACAAATATTCCTCCTCATAATTTAGGAGAAGTTATTGATGGATGTGTTGCCTATATTGATAATCGTGAAATTGATATTGATGGACTGATGAAATTTATTAAAGGACCTGATTTTCCTACAGGAGCTTCTATTCTTGGAAATAGTGGTATAAAAAAAGCTTATGAAACAGGTAAAGGGTCAATTACTATACGAGGTCAAGCTGATATAGAAGAAGTTAATGGAAAAACGCGTATTATTGTTTCTTCTTTGCCTTATCAAGTGAATAAAGCTGAGTTTCAAACAAGAATGGGTGAGTTGGTACGTGATAAGATTATTGATGGTATTAGTGAACTTCACGAAGAATCAAACTTAGAAAATCCAGTTCGCGTAGTTATATACATTAAAAGAGATGCAAATGCTAATGTAGTTCTTAACAATTTATATAAGTATACTCAGTTACAAACAACGTATGGTATTAATTTATTAATGATAGACCAAGGTTCACCTAAAATATTGGGTCTTAAAGAGATTATTTCTAAATATATTGATTATCAAAAAGAAATTATTGTACGTAGAACAAAATATGATTTAGACAAAGCCTTAGATAGAGTTCATATTTTAGAGGGTTTAAAAATAGCTTTAGACCATTTGGATGAAGTGATTAAGACGATTCGTGAGTCTGAAACAGATGTTATCGCTAAGGCACAATTAATGTCTAAATTTGGTCTTGATGATATTCAAGCTAATGCGATATTAGAAATGAAATTGCGTCGTTTGACGGGATTAGAACGTGAGAAAATTGAAAATGAATTGGCTGATTTATTGAAAACAATTGAAGAGTTGCGTGCAATTTTAGCTAGCGAAGAGAAAGTATTGGCTATTATAAGAGAAGAATTATTGGAAATTAAAAATAAGTATGCGGATGAACGTCGTACGAATATTGATATGTCAGCGATTGAGTTTATTGAAGATGAGTCATTGATTCCTGAAGAAGATATAATTATAGCACTTACGCACAATGGTTATATTAAGCGTACTACGAGTGATACCTTTAAACTTCAAAATCGTGGTGGCGTAGGAGTTAAAGGGATGAATACTCACGAAGAAGATTTTGTTGAACATATTGTCAGCTTATGCACTCATGATTATATTTTATTCTTTACAAATAAGGGTAAGGTTTATCGTTTGAAAGGTTATGAAATCCCTGAATTTAGTAGACAATCGAAAGGGTTACCAGTTATTAACTTGCTTCAAATCGAAAAAGAAGAAAAAATTAATTCGATACTAAGTATTGAAAGAGAAGATTCAGCTAAATATTTGCTTTTTGCGACTAAACAAGGAATTGTAAAACGTACTGCTATTGCTGAGTTTGATAATATTCGTAACAATGGTAAGATTTGCATTAGTTTAAGAGAGACAGATGAACTTATTTCAGTTCAAAAAACAACGGGAGAAGATTCTATATTGCTTGCTTCTAGTGATGGTCGTATGGTTAAGTTTATTGAAGATGAAGTACGTGTTATGGGAAGAACCGCTAGCGGAGTTCGTGGTATTTCTTTAGAAAATAGTGAATGTATTGGTGCTGAGAAAGCAATGGAAAATGATTCATTAATTATTGTTACTAAAAAAGGTTATGGTAAACAAACAAACGTTTCTGACTATCGTCAAACAAGACGTGGAAGCAAAGGGGTTAAAGCTTTAAATGTTACAGAGAAGAATGGTGATTTGGCGGCATTTAAACTTGCTAAGGAAAATCATGATTTGGTTATTGTAACAAATACAGGTATGATCATTCGAGTTCCTTTAGATCAAATCAATGTTTTAGGTCGTGTTACTCAAGGTGTTCGACTTATTAACCTTAAGGATAATCAAGAAGTATCTAATATAAGTTTGGTTGAGAAGACTAATGAAGAGAATATAGAAGATGAAGAAAATAGTCATACTGAAGAGTAGAGATGTTTCACGTGAAACATCTTTTTTTATAAAATTAATTTAAAATGTTTTATAAATAATATGAGTTTGATTAAGTCTTTTTTATAATTTTATATTTTAATAACCAATATATAGAAATAGTATATAAGTATGTTTTCTAGATTTTGTAAATTGAATAAATAATTTTTTGAAATTAATGCAATGTATGATAAAGTCTGTTAAAATAGTTCAATAGTATTAATTGAGGTGTTTAAATGTATAAAGAAATATGGGACAGTCTAATTAGAAAATATGGTGAAGATTTTTATTGGGGATGGTGGAATAGTGAAATGTATATGGAAGAACTTAATAACGAATTATGTGAGAAACATCCCTTATACAATAATATAGAATGTTTTGTAGGAAAATCTTTTGCAGATGACGATGCTTTATATTTAACGAAAAATGGGCGTGCTGTAATTGTTCATTTGGGATGGCCAAGCAAAAAAAAAGATTTGTCTGGGAAATTTCCTACTTATACAGAATTTTCAAATTTAGAAAGTGCAATACTGCACATAGAAAAAGAATTTTGTAGAATTA
The DNA here is from genome assembly GCA_948466395.1 of uncultured Mycoplasmatota bacterium. Classification (GTDB taxonomy): domain Bacteria; phylum Bacillota_I; class Bacilli_A; order RF39; family UBA660; genus MGBC108787. The sequence goes on along the minus strand of CAOKAG010000002.1, from coordinate 17,845 downwards.
GAAAATAAAAAATAGATGTTTCACGTGAAACATCTATTTATAATGCTTATGATTGTCATTACCATCGTATACATCTATCTTCAACTTCAATATCAATTTCACAAGATACAAATAGATAGTCATTATACTTTAATTCTTCTTCGTTTATAAATTCTAATTGAAAAATTACTGGATTATCGTAATACTCATCATTATCATTTGATCCCTTTTCTAATATTTTAATTGGTACTTTTTCTAAATAACAACTATTAGTTTTTTGTATATTCGTTATAATCTGATTCTGTGCATTTTTCTAAGTATTTTCCTAAAAATAAGATGATATTAGCATTTAATCTTTCATTTTTATTAAATTTGTTTTTACTGTTTCTGTGTACAAATGAAGCATTGAATTTTTCTCGCCATATTTATTCTCCTGTTATATCATCTTTAACATAATACTCTACAAATTTTATTTTATTATAATATTGATTTTTGTTATTCATTTAAATCTCTCCTTTTCTCAATTATTCATCCTATATTACTAACTTGAAGTCAATTATTTTAAATTCTATTTCAATGTTTCACGTGAAACATTTGCTATTTTTTTATATTATTGATATTATTTGTTTGTGCAACGAATATATTGTAAACTGGTCAGGATCGGAAGATAGCAGCCACGTCAGTCCCTATTCGTGTGCACTTTTTTTATAGGTGATTTTATGAATGATTTAGATATTGTAGATATATTATTAAGTTTAGCTATAAAAGCTTCATCAAAAGGCGAAATTCCAGTTTCGGCAATGATAATATGTGATAATAAGATCATATCTAAAAAATTTAATTTGAAAGAAAAGAAAAATGATAGTATGGCTCACGCTGAAATCCTAGCTATAAAAGAAGCTACTAAAAAATTAAAACGTTGGAATTTAAATGATTGTACCCTTTATGTTACGTTAAAACCGTGTGCGATGTGTGAAGAAGTGATCAAGCAAAGTCGAATTAAAACTGTTTATTATCTATTAGATAAATTGGATTATAAACATGATTTTACTGGTACGTCTTTTGAAAAAATGGATTTGAAAGAATACAAAGATAGTTATCAACAATTATTATCTGATTTTTTTAAAAATATGCGATAGTAATTGTTTTTTTTATGCTATAATACATTTTAGTGAGGGAAACTTATGGAAAACGATTACAAAGTACTCTATAGAAAATATCGACCTTTTTCTTTTGATGAAGTTATTGGTCAAACGTATACTATTAAAATGCTGAAAAATGCTGTTGTTAGTAATAAAATTTCTCATGCTTATATTTTTACAGGACCTAGAGGAACAGGAAAAACGAGTACCGCGAAGATTTTTGCTCGAACGATTAATTGTGAAAATCCAAAATCAGGCATTCCTTGTGGAAAATGTTATAGTTGTCTTAATGTGAATAATAGTGCAGATATTATAGAAATTGACGCTGCTTCTAATAATGGTGTCGATGAAGTAAGAGAACTTATTAACAATGTTAAAGTTGCACCTTCTTTTAGTAAATATAAAGTTTATATTATTGATGAGGTTCACATGCTTTCTAAAAGTGCCTTTAACGCTCTATTATTGACTTTAGAAGAACCTCCTAGTCATATTGTATTTATTTTGGCCACTACAAATATAGAAAGTGTTCCAATTACTATATTGTCTCGTTGTCAAAGATTTGATTTTAAAAAGATTAGTTTTGAAGAATTGGTTTCTCATATAAAATGGGTTGCTGAAAAAGAAAAAATTTCAATCACTGAAGACGCCATTGAGGAGATTGCCTATTTATCTGAGGGTGGTTGTCGAGATGCTTTAAGTATATTAAACCAGTTATCAACAAGTAACGAAGAAATAAACTTAGAGGTTGTATTGACAAATTATGGTTCTGTTTCATTTGTTCAAATTAAGAATATTATTTCTTATTTTTTAACAGAAAATTATTCTTTATTAAAAGATGTATTTGATGAACTAAAATTTTCATCCATTGATTATAAATTCTTTTTAAAAAAGATGATTGATCAACTTTTTTTACAAGCTATTGATTTAAATGAAAAAGGGCATAAAGAAGATTTTTTGAAGCTCAAGAACGTTATTTTTGAGTTAAATGCGCTTATTAATCAAATCAATATTACCATTGATCCTTTTTTACTCATATTTTTGGTTTTTGTGAAGTATATGTCTCTTGATAATCATGAAATTTTAAAAAAAGATGACTCTTTAGAAAAATTAAGTGAAAAAGACGATTTAAAAGAAAAATTTTCTGAAGTAAAGGAAGTTGAATCACAAAAAGAAGAGGTGATTGAATTTTCTAATGAGAAAATAGCAGAAGAAAAAGAGGAAAGTATTCAAAAAGAAGAAGTGGATGTTGATTATATAAAGCATTTAAAAGAGGTACGCATTAATAATTGTTTTGCTCAAGCAGATAAAAAGTTATTAACGTCATTTAAAGAAAAATGGCAAGCTTTTAATGAAACTATTGAGGCTACCCATGAAATAAAGGCAGTCATTATGGACATGGAGATTGTTTTAGCCTCAGAAAAGATAAATATTGTTACGCACCTGCAAGCTTCTATGGTAGAATTATTTAATAGAGAACTTGAAAAAATTGAATCGGAATATCAAAAGATGGAAAAATCATCAATTAAATTTATGGCTTGTTCAAAGGAAGAATGGGATCAATTGAAAAAAGAATATGTTAAAAGACTGAAAGAAAATCATCCTTATGAAATGATGGATGAGCCTACTTATCAACAGAATCCAGTAAATTTAACACATTCAACAGAAGAAGATGAAGATTTGAAAGAGGTTTTTGCCATTTTTGATGAAGAAAAACTAGAAGTTCAATAAAGAAAAGAGGAGAAAAAATATGAATATGCAAAATTTGATGGCTCAAGCCCAAAAAATGCAACGTGATTTACAAAAGAAAAAGGAAGAAATTGATAAAACGACTTTTACGGGAAAATCTGAAATGGTGGAAGTGGTTTTTAATGGTAAAAAGGAAATGGTTTCTATTAAAATTTTAAATAGAGAACTGACTTTAGAAGATTTAGAAATATTAGAAGATATGATCGTTCTTGCTTCAAAAGATGCAATTAGTAAAATTGATAAAGAGATGGAGGAAAAATTAGGCTCTCTTGGATCAGGTTTAGGTGGATTATTCTAAGATGGTTTATCCTAAAAAATTAGAGACAATCCTTGAGTATTATAAAAAACTACCGGGTATAGGAGAAAAAAATGCTGAACGTTTGGCTTTAGCGACGCTTGATTTTACAACGGAACAGATTTCAGAATTTAGCGATGCTTTGATTGAAGCAAAAGAGCATCTTCGTCCTTGTAAAATTTGTGGGCACCTGACTGATCAAGAAATTTGTTCAATCTGTAGTGATGATGGTCGTAATAAAAACATTATTTGTGTTTTAGAAGATTATAAAAGTGTTTTTGCTTTTGAAAAGGCTGGAAATTTTAAAGGTGTTTATCATGTCCTTAATGGTCTTATTTCTCCTACAGAAGGCATTAGTTATGAAGATATTAATTTGAATAGCTTGTCGACGCGTATTGAAACTTTAGATAATCCAGAATTAATTTTAGCTTTAAAATCCAGTATTGAAGGAGAGACCACAACTTTGTTTATCAAAAAAATCTTTGAAGATAAAGATGTTTTAATTTCTAGATTATCTTATGGTATTCCTATGGGAGCAGACATTGATTATATGGATGTGGTTACTTTAGATAAAGCTTTAGATGATCGTAAGAAAATTTCAGACTAATAATTTTCTAGTTTGTCCATATACATTAATAAAGGTGATTTGGATGATAAAGAAATGTATTTCATTAGTAAAAAAAGTAATATTTTCATTTTTGTTGTTGTATGGCTTGAATTTATGTATTAATTCTTTAAATATAGTCATTCCTATTAATGTTTTTACTTTAGGAACGGTGACATTTTTGGGGGTTCCAGGTCTCGTTTCTTTAATTACATTATTTTTTATGACAAAATGATTTTTGGTAGGGTGGTATTTTGATAAAAAACGATGCTATTCATTCGCTTGTGAAAAAATATAATGAGAATAAAATGTCTCATATCTTTTTGATTGAAACGAATGATAAGAAACAAGCTTTAAAGGATTTACTTGAATTCATAAAAGTTCTTAATTGTGAAAACGAATACGAAGAAAATTGTGTTCAATGTAATTTATGCCATTTAATTACTCAAAACACTTTGCCTTCTTTAAAAATTATTTATCCTGATGGACAAAATATAAGAAAAGAACAAATGGAAGAACTTAAGACTACTTTTTCAAGTCAACCCTATTTTTCTAAATATAATGTTTATGTGATTAATGATGCTGAAAAATTTAATGCTTCAAGTGCAAATACGATGTTGAAGTTTATTGAAGAGCCAGAAAAAAATATTGTTGGTTTTTTAATTACTAATAATAAAGAAAATGTCATTAATACGATTAAAAGTCGTTGTGAAATGGTTAAAGCTTATTATTCAGAGAATCAAATGGAAATGGATCCACGCATTTATGATTTAGCCCTTCAATATTTAAAACATATTGAAATTGAAAAAGAAAAAAGTATTCTTTATAATCAAGATTTATTAAATGAAAAATTAGAAAAAGAAGACTTTCTTGTTTTTTTTAAATATCTTTTATCCATCTTTTTAAATCTTTTAGATCAAAAGGATCTACCAGAAGATTTGATTCAACTTAAAGATCGTGAAAGTAGTGAAATTTTAAGAAAAATTCAATTAATTACTGAAATTATTGAAAAGTTAAATTATAATGTAAATATGAATGTATTATTGGATGATTTTGTTTTGAGGATGGAGGCGTTATAGTGGCGATTTATGGGGTTAAATTTGGGGATAGTGGCAAAGAATATTATTTTGATGGTCAAAATTTAAAAATTCATAATCATGTTTGCGTTATTGTAGAAACTGAAAAAGGTTTGCAATATGGTAAAGTAATAAGAAAAGTTAAAGAGACGGATATTAAAAGTGAGGATGAATTTAAAAAAATTCTACGTTTAACGACAAAAGAAGATTATAAACAGTATTTGAATAACTTAAAAGAGGCTGAGATGGCTTTAAAAAATGCCCAACACATTGCTAATGATTTACGTTTAGGGATGCATTTTTTATCTTCAAGTTTTACTTTTGATCGAAAACAACTTTTATTTAATTTTACCGCGGATGAGCGAGTGGATTTTAGAGAATTAACTCGAAAGTTAGCGGCACTTTATAAAACCCGTATTGAACTACGTCAGATTGGTGCGAGGGATAAGGCGTGTAGTGTAGGTGGAATCGGTCAATGTGGAAGAGAACTTTGTTGTTCTTCATTTTTACAATCTTTAGAGTCGGTATCTATGACTATGGCTAAAAATCAAAATCTAGCGTTGAATCCGACCAAAATAAATGGTTCTTGTGGAAGACTTCTTTGCTGTTTGGCTTATGAGGATCGTGAGTATCAAAGATGTGGAAAAGGATTACCCAGTGTAGGGGATCATGTGATTATGGATAAAATTAATGGTAAAGTTATTAGTGTGGATGTTTTAAATCGTAAAATAAAAGTATTTTGTGAGAATGAAATCAAAGAAGTGGATTTGAACAATGAAAGTCATCAATGATTTATATGATTATGAGGGATTTAAAATTGCACAAGACCAGGAAAGTTTTAAATTTTCTTTAGATTCGATATTGCTAGCCGAATACGTCAGACTTAAAGATTCTAAATCGAAAGTTCTTGATTTGTGTACAGGAAATGCGGTGATTCCTCTTATCTTATCCTATTATTATTCTAATGAAATCGTAGGATTTGAGATCCAAAAAAGTAGTTTTGATTTGGCTTTAGAAAGTATTAAAATTAATGGTAAGGAACACCAAATTCAGATTATTAATGATGATGTGCGCGAATTAAAAAACTATTATTCCAGTCAATCTTTTGAAGTGGTGGTGGCTAATCCGCCTTATTTTAAACTTAATAAACAATCTTTGATTAATCAAAATGATCATAAAGCTCTTGCACGACATGAAATTTCTCTATGTTTAGAAGATTTATTTAAAATTTCTAAATATATTTTAAAAGAAAAAGGTGTCTTTTATTTGGTTCATTTACCAGAACGTTTGGAAGAAATTTTGTTTTTTTGTGAAAAATACAAAATTCGAGCTAAAAAGATTCATTTTATTTTTTCCAAAGGTAAAGTTAAAGCTCAAATGGTTCTTATTAAATGTGTAAAAGGGGGGAATAATAAATTAGATGTCCATAGCATCGAAGCTATAAATCTATATAAAAGTTATAAAAATCTATTTAGGATGTGATTTTGTTGAAATTAATTGTTGGTTTAGGAAATCCAGGGCAAGAGTATGAAAATACGAGACATAATATTGGTTTTCAAGTACTTGATTCCTATTGTTCTGGAACGGATTTTCAAAAAAAGTTTGATGGTCTAATTAAAATAATGATAGTTAAAGGTGAGAAAGTTTTATTTTTAAAGCCTCAAACCTTTATGAATTTATCGGGGCAATCGGTTATTAAAGCTATGAAGTATTATGATATTGATATTGTAGATGTGTTGGTTATTCAAGATGATTTAGATTTAGCTCTTGGTTCTTATAAAATGAAAACAAATAGTTCTTCTGGAGGCCATAATGGAATAAAATCAATCATTGCTCATTTAAAAAGTGAAAATTTTGCTCGTTTGAAAATAGGGATTGCACATGATCATAAAAATAAAGATACGATTTCTTATGTATTAGGAAAGTTTTCGAAAGAAGAATCCAAAATTTTAGAAGAAAACCGTCTTGTTTTTAATTCTATAATTGATGTTTTTATTCAAGAGGGAGTTCAAAAAGCCATACAAGTAGCTAATTCAAGGTGATGTTATGAAATGGATTAATGAAAAATTTACATTTGAAAAGAATTGTCATGTAGTGGGTTTGACAAAAGAATTAAATATATTTTATTTGCTTTATTTATACGATCAAAGTGAAAAAAATCTTTTAGTGGTTACTCATTCTCTTTATGAGTGTAATCAATTGTATTCCTTATTAAGTACTTATACAGATCATGTTCTTTTGTTCCCTATGGATGATTTTTTGTCTAGTGTTGCTTTAGCGGTTTCTCCTGATTTAAAGGTAAAACGCTTAGAGACACTTGATAAATTAAATGAAGGTAAAACTATTATTGTTACTAATCTTATGGGGTATTTAAAGTATTTACCAAATTTAGAACAATCTAATAAGATTAAATTACATTTGAAAATTAATACTTCTTTTTCTCGAGAACGTTTAATTGAAACTTTAGAAAAGTTTGGCTACGTTCGGGATTCTTTAGTTACAGCGACAGGCAACTATGCAGTACGTGGCTTTATTTTAGATGTTTTTCCAACGTTTTTAGAACACCCAATACGAATTGAATTTTTTGGTGATTTGATCGAATCCATTCGTTCATTTGATGAGAATACACAAAGGTCTTTAGAAAATTTAACTGAAGTTTTAATTACCCCTTTTGATGAAATGATTGATAACTTGCCTAGTTCTTTGGTTTCATACACTCAACCTCTTGTTATTTATTACGATTATCAACAAATTATGGCGGGGTATGAAAAATTAGAACAAGAGATTTTGGAATACAAAAAAAGTAATGAATTAATGGAACAAAATTTTATGTTTTCTTTTTCAGAAATCAGTGTTCCAGAGTGGATACGAATTGATTCAATAGACAATGCTCAAAAGAACGATGCTAAGATTTTTAACTATGAGTCAAAGGAATTGGAGAATTTTCATTCCGATTTTGAACTATTAAAAGAAAAAGTAGAAATTTGGTTGCATGAAAATAAAACTATTTTATTTTGTTTATCAAAAGAACACCAAATAAAAGAAGTGAGAGATTTATTTGAAAATTGTCAACTAGTAAAAGAACAGATTAATAAAAATGGTGTGAATATTATTAATAAAAAAGTGAATAAGGGCTTTCTTTTTAATGATTTGGTTCTTATTTCTGAATTTGACATTGAAGAAGTGCGAGTGGAGAATGTTAAGTATCACAATGTTTTAAAAATTGGAAAACGGATTCATTCTCTTGACCATTTGGCGCTCGGGGATTACGTGGTGCATCGAAGTCATGGTATAGGTATTTATAATGGCGTGGTCACTCTTAAACAAAGAGATTTAAAAAAAGATTTTATTCAAATTAATTATTTGGGCGATGATAAGGTTTATATTCCGGTTGAAAAAATTTCTAGTATTTACAAATATACAGATAGAGATGGCATGAAACCAAAAGTAAATAAATTAGATAGTACTTCTTGGGAGTTAAAGAAAAGACAAGCTCAAAAAAAGATTAGAGATATTTCCGAAGAATTGATGAAACTGTATGCGATTCGAAGTCAAACAAAAGGCATTGCTTATAAAGATAATGAAATGGAAGAGCTGTTTGCTATGGAATTTCCTTATGAGGTCACTCGAGATCAGCAGAAAGCCATTGAGGATGTTCAAAATGATTTAAGACGTTCTGTTCCGATGGATCGTTTGTTATGTGGTGATGTTGGTTTTGGAAAAACAGAAGTGGCTTTTCGAGCAATTTTTAAAACGGTTTTGAACGATCATCAAGTTCTATATTTATGTCCCACAACGATCTTATCTAAGCAACAATATCATTCTGCAAAAGTACGTTTTCAAAATTATCCAATAGAAATGGCTTTACTTAATCGTTTTACTTCTAAAAAAGAAACCATGCGTATTTTAGAGGATTTTAAGAAAGGCAAAATAGATGTTCTTTTTGGAACTCATCGATTGTTAAGTGACGATATTGTACCTTCTTGTTTAGGATTACTGGTTGTTGATGAGGAACAACGATTTGGTGTCACACATAAAGAAAAAATTAAAAAATTAAAAAATAACGTAAATGTTTTAACTCTTTCTGCTACACCTATTCCTAGAACATTAAAAATGGCTATGAGTGGTCTTCGTGATTTGTCTATTATTGATACGGCTCCAGTCAATCGCTATCCTGTTCAAACTTATGTTGTGAGTGAGCAAGATTTATTAGTTAAAGATGCCATTTATAAAGAATTATCTCGTAAGGGTCAAATTTTTATTCTATATAATAAAGTGGCTAGTATAGAAGATTTTGCTACTAAAATTCGTTCATTGGTTCCTGAAGCTCGAGTAGAATTTGCGCATGGGCAGATGAATAAAACCGATCTTGACCATATTATGGAAGCTTTTGTTAATTTTGAATTTGATATTTTAATTTGTACAACTATTATAGAGACAGGGATAGACATTCAAAATGCCAATACTCTTATTATTTATGATGCGGATCATTTTGGATTAAGTCAACTTTATCAAATTAGAGGACGAGTTGGACGAGGCAATCGTATTGCTTATGCTTATTTATTATATAGTAAAAGTAAGGTTTTAAATGATCTAGCAGTAAAAAGATTGCAAGCCATTAAAGATTTTACAGAATTAGGAAGTGGGTATCGAATTGCTATGCGTGATTTATCTTTACGTGGAGCAGGAGATATTTTAGGAAGTGAACAAGCGGGTTTTGTTGATGCGATTGGTTTATCCTTGTATATGAAAATGATTGAAGAAGAAATTAAGCGATTGAATGGAGAAGAAGTCATTGAAGAAGAGACCGATTCTAAATCCTTAGTTAATGTCAGTACCCATATTAGTGATGAGTATACAAGTGATGAAGATATAAAAATAGAAATTCATCAATTAATTAATGAAGTTGATTCTAAATCCAGTTTAGAAAAAATTAAGTCGATTTTAGAAGATCGTTTTGGAAAAGTAACTGAAGAAATGGAAATTTACATGTATGAAGAATGGTTTGAAAAATTAGCTCGTAAGTTAGAAATTGTTAATGTCAAACAAACCGAAAGGATGGTAGAGTTAGACCTTCCAGAAAAATATTCGGCAAAATTAAAAGGCGATAAGTTGTTTTTAGAAGCTTTTAATCTAAGTCCTCAATTTAATTTTAAATATTTGAATAAAAAAATTGGTATTCAATATCTAATTAAACCTCATACAAAACATTTTCTCTATTTTTTGGTTCCTTTACTTGAACTTATTTATGATGATCTTCATGATTCTTAAGAACTCAATGAACCTTGAGTTTTTTCCTTTTTTTGGACAATCTTTTTCTTTAATTGTAGGTATATTTTTATTTTGCTGTCTCAAACTATATACGTAAGGAGCTGTTATCTCATGAAGTCAACTGGAGTGATTAGAAGAATTGATGAATTAGGCAGAATTGTCCTACCTAAAGAAATAAGGCGAAATTTAGGGATAAGAGAAGGAGAAAATTTAGAAATTTTTGTTGAAGATGACCGAATGATTTTAAAGAAATATTCTAAGATGAAAGATTATGAAGAAATGATTAAAAGTATTGGTGAAATTATTACACAAGTGTATGATAGTCAACTTATCGTAACAGACCGTGAAAAAGTAATTTATAGTAATTTAGAGAATTTAATTCAAGCCAATTTAGATAAAAATTTAATTAATTTTATTCAAAATCGAGAGAGTGTTTTAAAAAATAATTTACAAGTTTATCATTTTAAGGAAGATTTAAGCGGTTATTATTTTATTATGCCTATTATTACTTCAACTGATTGTTTAGGTTTGGTTATGATTTATGATGAAAAGGAACTAAAAGAAGAATATGTTCATTTATTAAAATTAGTAAGTGTGTTGATTAGTAGTAAGATTGATATTGCTTGAAAGTTCCAATAAATTATGTTAAGATACTTTTAATTAACAAAGAAGGAATGAGTACTGTTTTGGCCTTTTATAGAGAGTTTGCGTTTGGTGGAAGCAAATAAAGAAAAAAGTAGGAACATGGTTCTGGAGTTAAAACGATTCATTCTCGTTACGAATTAGAGCGCATGGATAGTCATGAATTAAGGTGGTACCGCGGGTTTTACTCGTCCTTAATTTGTGATTTTTTTTGTTGAGAGGAGAAATCAATTTATGAATAAAATAGTAATGATTACAGGAGCTAGAAGAGGCTTAGGTCTTGCCGTTGCTAAAAAATATGCGGGGGAGGGGTATACGATTGTTTTAAATGATCGAGAAGAATATGAAAAATTACTAGAAATTCAAAAAGAATTGGAAGAAAAGTATTCCGTTTCTTGTATCGTGTGTTTTGGAGATATTGCTAATGAAAATGATGTTATAAAAATGTTAGAAAATGTAAAGAATGAGTTTGGTAGACTTGATGTTTTAGTCAATAATGCGGGAATAGTTTATGATATGGAACTTGATGAACGATCTACAAGTATTTTTGAAGAAACCATGCATAATAATGTAACAGGAACTTATTTGATGTGTAAGTATTTTGGGCATTTTATGTTTGAAAATAAGGAAACCACAAGAATTGTAAATGTTGCTAGTACAAATGGCATGGATTGTAATTTTCCAACAAGTATTGATTATGATGCTTCTAAGGCAGCGATTATTTCTTTAACAAAAAATTTTGCACTTGAATATGCTCCAAAAATTCTTGTGAATGCAGTGGCTCCAGGATGGATTAATACGGAAATGAATTCTGATTTACCTGAAGATTTGGTTTTGGAAGAAACATCTAAAATTTATTTGAAAAGATTTGCTGAACCGAGTGAAATCGCGAGTTTAATTTATTATTTAGGTAGTGATGATAATACTTTTGTAAATAATGAAATTATTAAAATTGACGGTGGTTATTAAATAATACTAGAATTGAAGGTTTTTATAAAGAAATGGAGGCTTTTCATTATATTGAATTTTTAAGAATGTAAAAAAATTAATGCTTTATTTGATTAAAAGATTGTTTATAAATTTAAGAAAGAGGTAAGAAATGAAAGAAAAATATTATATTACAACAGCGATAGCGTATACTTCTAGTAAACCTCATATTGGAAATACGTATGAAATTGTTTTAGCAGATGCTATTGCTAGATATAAAAGATTAAAAGGGTATGATGTTTATTTCCAAACGGGAACCGATGAACACGGAGAGAAAATTGAGAAAAAAGCAAAAGAGGCAGGAATTACCCCTCAAGAGTATGTTGATAAAGTAGCCAGCGAGATAAAAAATATTTGGGATTGTATGAATACTTCTTATGATAAGTTTGTGCGTACTACGGATAAGAATCACGAACGAGTGGTTCAAAAGATTTTTAAGAAGATGCTTGATAAAGGAGATATTTATTTAGGCGCTTATGAAGGTCTTTATTGTGTTCCTTGTGAATCTTTTTGGACAGAAAGTCAACTGGTAGATGGGAAGTGTCCTGATTGTGATAGGGAAGTGGAATTAAAAAAAGAAGAAGCTTATTTCTTTAAGTTAAGTAAGTATCAAAAAAGATTGATGGCGTATATTGAAAGCCATCCCGAATTTATACAACCCGAAGCTCGAAAGAATGAGATGATTAATAATTTTTTGAAACCTGGCTTGCAAGATTTATGTGTTTCTAGAACGTCTTTTGATTGGGGAATCCCTGTCCTTGATAATCCTAAGCATATTGTTTATGTTTGGCTTGATGCTCTTACTAATTATATTACGAATATTGGTTACGATGTAGAGGCGTCAAGTGCGGAATTTAATAAATGGTGGCCTGCTGATTTACATTTAATAGGAAAAGATATTATTCGTTTTCATACGATTTATTGGCCTTGCTTTTTGATGAGCTTGGATTTACCTTTACCTAAACAAATCTTTGGTCATCCATGGCTTATTATGAGTGATGGAAAGATGAGTAAATCCAAAGGAAATGTTCTTTATGCGGATGATTTAGTCAATGAATTTGGCGTGGATGCGGTTCGTTATTATATGCTTCATGAGATTCCTTTTGCTAGTGATGGTGTTTTTACAAGAGAATTATTAATCGAAAGAATCAATGGTGATTTAGTAAACATTTTAGGTAATTTAGTAAATCGAACCTTAGCGATGAGTAAAAAGTATTTTTCTAATCATTTAGAAAACAAGGAAATAGAAACTTCTTATGATGAACAACTTCTATCAATGGTTAATGCTTTGGAAATAAGAGTCGAAGAGAAAATGAATACTCTAGAAATTGGAAGTTCAATGGATGAAATTTTTGACGTTCTTAGAAGATGTAATAAGTACATTGATGAAACCACGCCTTGGGTTTTAGCTAAAGATGAGAGTAAAAAAGCGTGTTTGGAAACCGTTCTTTATAATTTAGTTGAAGCAATACGAGTTTGTGCTTTATTTTTAGAACCGTTTTTACCAAATACAAGTGAAGAGATTATTAAACAATTAAATGTAAAAGATAAGAGTAGGCAATTTAATAAAGAAAATGTTTATGATTTAAATGAAGCTAAAATTTTATTTCAAAGAATTGATACTAATGATAAAAAAGTAATATAATGAATCTAGCGAGAAAAAAGGCTATTTTAACTAAATAAGTCATTGGCAATCTCGCTTGTTCTATTGTCTTTAAAGAAGTCATTTTACTTCTTTTTTCTTTTTTGATATAGTTATTTTGGAAGTGATGTTATGCTTTGTGATACTCATTGTCATTTGTTTAAAGACTATTATGAAGATATAGATGAAATCCTAAAATTAGCGAGGGAAAATCAAGTTAATCGTTTTATTGTTGCAGGGTGCGATAAAAATTCTAATTTAGAAATTTTAGATTTGATAAAAAGAGAAAACGTCTATGGTTGTTTAGGTATTCATCCTGAAGAGGTCAATCGTTATCAAGTAGAAGAATTGAAATTTATCAAAGACTCTTTAAAGTATGAAAAAATAATTGCCATTGGAGAAATTGGTTTAGATTATCATTATGATAAAGAAAATAAAGAAAAACAAATGAAGTTGTTTGCCTCACAATTAAAATTAGCGGAAACGTATCAAATTCCAGTTGTGATTCATTCGAGAGAAGCTACAAATGATACGATTGAGATTTTGAAGAAATATAAGGTAAAGGGCGTTATTCACTCTTTTAGTGGTAGCTTAGAAATAGCGAGGCTTTATATTAAAATGGGTTTTCTTTTAGGAATCAATGGTGTTATTACTTTTAAAAATAGTCATTTAAAAGAGGTAATAGAGAAAATTGATTTGTCTTTTATCGTGCTTGAAACCGATAGTCCCTATTTAACACCTGTTCCTTATAGAGGAAAACAAAATAATCCGAGTTATATTAAACTGATTGCGGAATATATTTGTGATTTAAAGCATATTAGTATGGAAGAACTAACAAATATTACCAATCAAAATATTAAGCGTGTTTTTGACATTTAGAGAAGCTTTTGATAAAATAAAAGCGTAAATTGAGGTGATCAAGTGATTCGTAACAGTCTCAAAATTTTTTTTAAATTCTTACAAACGGGGTTACTGGTATTACTTGTTATAGTTGTTGAGTCGAGTACTAATATTAAAGAAACAAAGGTTTTAAATGATAATTATAATAAAAGTATTGATTTGTCAACAATGGCTTTAAAATTAAAAGAAGATATTAAAAATGATTTATATAGTGCTAAAGATACGTATACAGGAGATTTAACAGGTTATGTTGCTACTTGTCCTTTGTGTAGTGGTAAACTTGCGTGTTTGCCTAATTATTATGTTTTAGATGGCACCGATACTTATCAAGATATTAGTTATGGAGAAGTTAGAATTGTTGCTTCTAGTAAAAATTTACCTTGTGGAAGTATCATTCGTTTTAATAAACCTAGTGTTTCACAAGAGCCTATATTAGCAATTGTTTTGGATCGAGGGGTTTTAAATAATGATATAGATTTATTGACTCCTGAATTGAGTTACGCTTTATCTTACGTAGGTAGAAGTAGTATTACTTATGATGTTTTAAGAAGTGGATGGCAAAAATGATTAAAGCAAAAAAAAAATATGGTCAAAATTTTTTGAGTAATAAAGAGATTTTACAAAAAATAAGTGATTCTATTGAAATAGGGCAAGATGATTTAATTATTGAGATTGGCCCAGGAATGGGTGCTTTGACTGACTATTTAGTTCAGAAAGGTTGTTTTGTCCTTTGTTATGAAATTGATCCGCGAATGAAAGCGTATTTAAACTTTTATACTAGTGATCGATTTCAAGTTATTTATGATGATTTTTTAAAACGAAATATTAAAGAAGATATAAAAACTATTCCATATCAACATGTCTACGTTATTTCTAATATTCCTTATTATATTACGACACCAATTCTACTAAAATTAATGGATTTAGACTGTTTTGAATCTATCGTTTTACTTGTACAAAAAGAATATGGAGAAAGAATTGTAGCAAAAGAAAAAAGTAAAAGTTATAATGCTTTAACTCTTTTTGTTGATTTTAGTTACTCTAGTGAAATACTAATAAAAGTAGGGAAAGAACATTTTAAACCAATGCCTAAAGTGGATAGTGTGGTTTTAAAAATGAATAAAAAAACTGCATTTACTAGTCATAAAGACCAATATCTTTCTTTTATAAAATCGTGTTTTAGAAATAAAAGAAAAACGTTAAAGAATAATTTATCTCTTGAGACTTTTAATGCTATTAAAACCAATCTAAAATTTTTAGGTTATGAAGAAAATGTGCGTGCAGAAGAAATCACTCGTGAAGATTATAAAAAAATATTTACTTTTTTAATTCAATGAGTTTTGATTTTTAAAAATTATTTTTATGCTGATATTGTCGAAATAAGTTGGACGAAATCACTCGAAATTTTTTTTCTTTTTTGTTAGAGTAGTTTACGCCTTTTAGTATTTTTTGATTATAGTAGATAAAAAAGGAAGAGCATTGGAATAAAAAAAGGATTTAAGCATATAAATGATATAGGTGAAGGAGATGCAAATAAAAAAGGGAGACCTTGTTACGCGAAATAGTTATCAAAATGATACTTTATTTAAAGTGATGAATATCAAAGGGAATATATGCTATTTAAAGGGTTTAGATGTTCGTCTTTATGCGGATAGTGAAGTAGATGATTTGGTTCTTGTTAGTGAAGAAGAACAGGAAAATTTACGTGTTGAAATTGATGATGAAGAGGATGATTTAGATCGAAGTGCGTTTTTTTATTTACCAGGAAAGGTTTTGCATATTGATGGAGATAGTGAGTACTTAACTCGTTGTTTGAATTATTATAAAAAACATAATGTTCTAGCAATAGGAAAAAAGATGATGGAAGTAGAGATTGCTTCAAAAATTAAAGGACTTTTAGAAGAGTTTAAGCCAGATTTAGTCATTATTACGGGACATGATGCTTATTATAAAAAGAAAGGAAATGTTAGTGATTTAAGAAATTATAAAAATACTGAAAATTTTATTAAAGCGGTGAGAGAATGTCGGCGATATGAAAAAAGTCATGAAAAATTAGTCATTATTGCTGGAGCTTGTCAAAGTAATTATGAAGAGTTAATTAAAGCTGGGGCAAATTTTGCTTCTAGTCCTAAGAGAGTAAATATACATTGTTTGGATCCAGCTATTATTGCCACTCATCTTGCTTTAACGGAAAGAAGTAAAGAGGTGGATTTGATTGCCTTACTTGAGAAGACTAAGTATGGTAGTGATGGTGTAGGCGGATTATTTTCAAAAGGGCTTATGTATGTGGGATACCCTAGATAGGAGAAAAAATGAATATTAATATAATTAAAGAAGAGGTAAAAAGTCATTTAAATAAATCAGTTGAAATTTTTGTTCATGGTATGAGGAATAAAAGTTATAAAGTTAAAGGTACTATTACACATGTGTATCCAAGTATTTTTATCGTGAATGAGGATCAGGTAGAAAAGAGTTTTAGTTATTCTGATTTAGCAACAGGTGAAATAAATATCAAGTATTTGTAAAAAGTGCTTGATAAACTTACAAATATGTCATAAAATGGTATTAAGTTACTAGAGAACTTTAGAAGGAGAGTCATAATATGGAAATTACATCAGTAACCGTTCGTAAATTTGAAAAAGATGGAAACAGAATGAAAGGAATCGCAACCGTAGTGATTGATAATTCATTTGCTATTCATGATATTAGAATTATTGAAGGTGATAATGGCTTATTTATAGCTATGCCTAGTAGAAAAACAGCTACTGGGGAATATAAAGATATTGCTCATCCAATTAATACCGATGTTCGTAATATGTTTCAAGATGTTATTTTAGAAGAATTTAAAAAAGAAACATCAGAAGAATAAAGTATTGTTACTTTTAATGCAATAAAAAAATACCTTAATTATTTTGAGGTATTTTTTCATTTTTATTTTTAAAGTCTATTAAATCGTTTAAATTGCAGTCTAAATAATTACAAAGTCTTGCTATAACGTAAATATCTATTTTAGTTATTTCTCCAGTGATTAATCTTTTTATCACTTTAAAATCTGTATTTGTATCTCGCATCAATTTGTTAATGCTTATCTTTTTTTTATTTAAAATGGCTTTTAATTTAAAAGTAAATTCTCCATTTTCGATTATAATTGTATACATAATTTTTCCTCACTTAATTTAATTTTAGTGAATTATAGGATTGTTTGGCTATTGGCTGTTCCACCTATACCTTTTTATTATTTGAATAATTAGAATGTCAATCTATCTTACTGGTCTATTGACTATTAGTTATACAACTATTATAATTTGTTTAATACTACAATAAAAAGCGGTACATAATAAAGATAGAAAGGTAAACGCATTTATCTTTATTAATATATAAGAATATGTGAGGTTAAAAATATGAAATTAGAAAATTTTGATAAGAATAAAAAAAGAAAGCGAATGATTTTGTTTTCAGTGTTAGGGATTCTTTTTGTAGTAGGAGTCCTTACTCTTTTTAAAACCTTTGCATTTTATACGGAAAAAGCAGAGTTTAATGTGATAAGAGGAAGAGTGCCTA
>CAOKAG010000001.1 GCA_948466395.1 uncultured Mycoplasmatota bacterium | reverse complement strand
AGTACCTTGTGATTCCTTATTAAAGCCCCGAAATCTTGTTACGGGGTAGTTTACAAAATCAAGATAAAGAAGTTATTTTGATTTTTTTTCGCTAAAAAGAAGGTAAATGGTAGAAATATAAAGGAATATCCTTTATAATAGAAATCGTAGGTGATGAGATGATATATCTTGATTATAGTGCTACAACTCCTGTAGCTTACGATGTTTTAGAATCGTTTAATAAAGCCAGTAAAGATTTTTTTGCCAATCCGAACTCGCTTCATAAATTAGGCATAAAATCGAAAGAACTCATTACAAGTGCCACAAAACAAATCTGCGATATCTTTAACTGTTTAGAAAGTGAAATAATTTACACAAGTGGGGCAACCGAATCGAATAACATGGCCCTCATTGGGTATGCGTTAGCCAATAGAAATAAAGGCAACCATATTATTGTATCGAAATTAGAACACCCCTCTATTTATAAGATTTGTGACTATTTAAGCTCTCAAGGTTTTCAAATTGATTATGTCAATCATGATGAAGAAGGCATTGTTGACTTAGAAAACTTAAAAAAGAAAGTAAATGAAAAAACAATACTAATTAGTGTAGGATTAATCAATAGTGAAATGGGAATCAGGCAACCCTTAAAAATGATTCGTCAAATTGCTAAAAAGCAAAGCAGTCAAGTAGTCATTCATAGTGATATGACACAAGGGTTAGGAAAAGTCCCCATAAACATTCATGATGTAGATTTAGCTTCTTTTTCATTACATAAAGTTTATGGTCCAAAAGGGATAGGTCTTCTATATAAAAACAGTCGCTTTATATTAGAACCCATTATGTATGGAAGTAGTAAAAACTCCAACTTAAGACCAGGAACACCTTCAGTCCCTTTGATTGCTGCAGCGAGTAAAGCCATAAGACTTGGAACAACCGACTTAGATCGAAAAGAAGTGTTTATAAAACGACTTAATGAAAAAATCATTAAGAAACTAGCGAGTTATGATGATATTTTAATCAATAAAACCAAATATTCCATTCCTCACATCTTAAACATCAGTTTAAAAAATATAAAGCCAGAAACCTTTGTCCACGCTATGGAAGAATATGAAATTTATCTTGGAACCAATACCGCTTGTTCGAGTGGAGAATTATCTACAAGTGTCATGGCCATTTATAACGATAAAAAAAGAGCTTCTTCAACCATTCGTATCAGTTTATCGTATTTAACCACAACAGATGAAATCAACCGTTTCTTAAACTATTTTGATGTTGTTTTTAAACAATTAAATGAATTAAATAAGGAAGAAAAATGAAAAATTATGAAAACTTCTTAAAAAATAAAGAATTGAATTTTTTAAGAGACAATATAAATGAAAAAAATAAGAATACTTTATTACTATGCCATGGACGTTATCATGTAAAAAAGGTAATAAAAAGAATCACTTCCATTTTAGAAGTTTTAAACGAGTCATCAAAAACAATTGAACTTGGTAAAAAGGAAAAGAAAATCATCATTTAAGAATAAAAAAAATGAGTGAACAATTCTTAGAAACATTAAATTTAACAGAAATAGAAAAAAAGCTTATTATAGATGCAATTAGTGATCATTCAAAAGGAGAAAACATAAACAGTTCTATTGGAACTGCTTTAATATTTGCAGATAAAACCGATTCTGGAAAAGATAGAGTATTAGAGTTAGGCAAAAGAAAGAAGTATTATTTATTAGGAATAGAAGACGTAAAACTTAAAATAGAACAAAATAAATTCATTCTATATTCTAAGGTAAATGAAACTTTTTCTGAAGAAGTATTTAAAAAAGAGAGTAGTAAACAAATTGCGCTTTCTTATAAATCCGCACAATATTTAGGGTAGGAATTATTAATTAAAATAAATGATAAAACATTATGAGAGGGGAAATAGGCACCATGGAGAAATTAATTATGATTAAATATGGTGAATTAACCACCAAAAAAGAAAACATTAACTTATTTATTAATCTACTAAAAAAAAATATTATTAAAAAATTAGAAAACGAAAAAATAGACTTAACCTATGATAAAAGTCGAATGTTTATTCATTGTGAACCTAATAAATTTGAAGAAGTAAAAGTAAAACTACAAGAAGTATTTGGAATCCATGAATTTCTCATTGGGTATAAATTAGAAACATTAGATTTAGAGACAATTGGTCTTGAAACAATCAAATTAATTGAAAAAAGAGACTTTAAAACATTTAAAGTCGAAACAAAGCGAAGCAATAAAACGATTGAAAAAACAAGTCTTGAAATTAGTAGCTTTATTGGAGCCAAAATACTAAAAAATACGAAAGAGAAAACCGTAGACGTTCATCATCCTGAACTTACAATTTACATTGAATTGCGAGGCAAAGAAAGTTACATCTATTTTGAAAAAGAAAAAGGCTTAGGAGGTTACCCAGTCGGAGTTGCTGGGAAAGGAATGTTAATGCTAAGTGGTGGAATCGATTCTCCTGTTTCAGGCTATCTTGCAATGAAACGAGGTGTAAAAATAGAAGCGGTCTATTTCGAAAGTCCGCCTCACACCAGTATCGAAGCAAAAAATAAAGTGATTGAATTAACAAGAAAACTATCAAAATACAACGCAGAAATAAAATTGCATGTTATAAATTTTACGGAAATTCAAGAAAGCATTTATAAAAACATTCCTCATCACTATTTAATCACCATTATGAGAAGAATGATGTATCGGATTTGTGAAAGACTAGCAAAAAATAATAACGCTAAAATTATTATTAATGGTGAATCCATTGGTCAAGTGGCCAGTCAAACCTTGTCAAGTATGAAAGCTATAAACGAAGTAGTAAACATACCTGTCATAAGACCAGTAGCTTGTTTTGATAAATTAGAAATCATTGATGTAGCCAAAAAAATAAACACCTATGAAACCAGCATTTTACCATTTGAAGATTGCTGTACTATTTTTGTCCCCGAACATCCTGTCATTCATCCTGATTCAAAATTATGTGAAGAATTTGAGGCGCGAATTCCTTACAAAGACTTAATTTATCATTCGATTAAAAATCATGAAATAATCAAAATAGAACCCAAAATAAAAAAGGATTTTGAAGACTTACTTTAATCCTTTTTTTCAAAACTGGCACAAAAAGTTCCATTATTTTCTTTATCTACTTCAATTTCACTTAAAGTGCATTTGCAATTTTTATAATATTTGCAATTTTTAACTTTGCACACAATACATTGATTAAAATAAATATCGTCCATGAAGATCACCTAATAATAGTTTGAATAAGAATTTCATTTTTATACATAATAAAAATAGGTGAGTTAAATGAGAAAACATATTGATTACTTTTATAAATGCTTTGATAAAGAAAGTGATAATGAAGTAGACAGAATTGTAACCGAAAAATTTAACGATTATGGTTACAATTTTGACACAAATCGAAGAAAAGTCATAAATGAAGAAAATATGAAAAAAGTTTGTTATAAAAACTGTTTAAAATTAAAAAAAGAAAGCGAAAAGTAAAAATAAAATGATAAAAGTAAACATATAAAATGAAACGTTTACTTTTATTTTGCTTAAAAAAGGCTAGGATGCAGTTCATTTCATTGATTTTTAATATAATAGACAATAAACTAATTCTTTATAAGAAGAGAGAAAACAATAATGAAAAAAGAATTAATAGAAGAAGCAAAATAAAAACTAGCAAAAAAAATAGATTATACCGAAAAACGTCTAGTGGGTTTAAGAAAATTAAAGGGCGAAAATGGCGAAGTGATTTATGCTGAAGAATACATTCCTGTTTCCTTTAAAGATTTAGAAAATATTCAAGATAAAAGAATAACAAATTTAAGTCAAAAATTAAAATCAATTGAAAACAATAAAAAGCACCTTGAATTTGTAAAAAATTCATTAATATTTTATTCGTTCCAACTACAAGATCCTCTTTCCGAGAATCATTTTTATTTAAATAAATCTATTAAAGATTTGTATGAGAATAAAGAGAACATTGAAAAAGAAATACAAGCAATAAGAACTTTAGTTTTTTAAACCAAAAAATAGAAATTTTTGTAAAAGAAGTAAAAAATAAAAAATTGACACGTTCATAAATTTGAAATGTCAATTTTTTTAATCATTTATTTTTCCGCACTTAATAACCCCTTATAATATTTCCAAGCTAAAACACGAAGCGCCACACGATCGACTAAATCTTCAGAAATAGTTTGATTCAAAACCGCATTTTTTATTTGATTAAATTCTTGAGCATAATTAGTGGAAATAAGTAGGTCATTACCAGCAAGCAAAGCCTTTAATGCAACATCAGGAATGGTAGAAGTTGCACCCATATCCAAATCATCTGTAATAATCACACCAGTGAAATTCAAACGGTTTCTAAGAATATTATGAACACTAGAAGATAAAGAGGCAGGCTGTGAAGCATCGATACTTGTCACAGTATTATGACTCACTAAAACCGCTTCCGCTCCCGCATGAATCCCCGCTTCAAAAGGAGGTAAGTCGTTTTTTACAATACTTTCAAAACTACGATTATCCGTTGTTGAAGACGTATGGGTATCCGCATTATTCCCATAACCAGGGAAGTGTTTTAACGTATAACTGACATTTGTTCCTTTACTTGCTTCAATTACGGTCTTAGCATACTGACTTGTTTTTTCAGTTGCTTGACCAAAACTTCTTTCATACATATAATCTGTAGAATTTGTAGAAACATCTACTACAGGAGCTAAATTTAAATTAATGCCCAATTGATATAAAAGACTACTCTTGCTAATTGTATCCTCCTTTATCTTTTCAAACCCTCCCAAAGCATAAAGGTCTTGAGAAGATTTAAAGGATTCACGAACTAAATTAGGATTACTACTAACTCGAATAACTTTTCCTCCTTCTTCATCCACAGACATTAAAAGAGGAATTTTAGAATTTTCTTGTAATGTTGAAATCATTTCTTTAACCGTTGCACTTGTTTTATTCTTAAAATCTTTTTCATAAAAGACAAAGCCTCCAACAGGGTATTTTTTTAAATCTTCTAAACTTTGAGCCTCATTATAACGAATTAAAAAAAGTTGACCAATCTTTTCATCTAAAGATAACTTCTTTAACTTATTAAAAGCCAGAGCATAATAATTTTTAAACAAACCCTCTTCATTCCATTCGCTAGGAATCGAATCCAACTTCGTTAACTGAACCACTTCAAAATCTTGGACTTGCTTTAAATCATCTAAAACCCCCAAATAGTCAATTAAAAAGTAATCACCAATAGCACCATTTAAATGCTCAGTACTAATCGTATAAATACTATTATTTTCATCTTGAATCGTCGCTGTTGTTTCATTTTTTTCAAGAACCACAACCTTCATTTGTTTGGTTTCTTTTTTTACTTCTTCTTTTTTCTCTCGATTCCAAAACAGAAAGGTCATACCAAGTAATACAGGAACAAGGAGTCCAACGAGATAGATATTTTTTTTCATCGCTTCACACTCTTTCTATTTAAGTTATATGTAACTTAAAACTATTATACTACTTTTATCGAGAATTATTTGTCAAAATAAAAAGGTCATTTTAAAGAAGCGAAAACACTCATTTTATGTAAATTTCTTGTATTATTTAGAATAGTTTGTTAAAATGAAATCAGTATAAGAGGTGGAATATGAATGAAGAAACAACTCTTTTTGATGTAACCTTATTCAAACAAGCTCAAATTGAATACACCATAAAACAAGTCTATCAAGTCTTATTCGATCGAGGTTATGACCCAGTAAACCAACTAGTAGGTTATTTGACAACAGGAGATTTAAGATACATATCAAATTACAAAGGAGCACGTGAACAAATCGAAGAATTAGACCGTGAGCTCATCATTGCCTTTTTACTGGAGCAATACTTAAAATGAGTCTTTTAGGATTAGATTTAGGGACCAAAACCTTAGGCTTAGCCCTAAGTGACAAAACCAACACTATAGCAAGCCCATATAAGACGCTAACATTCAAAAAAATAGAGGACGTTTTGCCTGAATTAACAACGTTAATCGAATCTAAAAAGATTGAAAAATTAATTTTAGGGTACCCTAAAAATATGAATAACAGCTTAGGATTGGCCATTGAAAGAACCAATCAATTTAAAGAGTTACTAGAAAAAAATTTTAAATTACCCATTATACTAATTGATGAAAGATTATCGACCATGGAAGCGGAAAAAATATTAATAGCCACCGATATGAGTCGAGAAAAAAGAAAAAAAGTCATAGACGCTTACGCGGCTTCAATTATATTAGACACATATTTAAAAGAAAGTAGGGATTAAAAGTGGATACCAATAAAAGCGTATTTACCGCAAAAGATGAAAAAGGAAAAATAAAAACTTATGAAATCATATTTAAATTTGATTCTAATGAAACCAATAAAAGTTATTTAGTTTATACGGATAACACAAAAGAAAATGGGCGCTTAAAAGTGTACGCCAACACTTACGACAAATCAGGAACGAGTAAAGATTTATTGCCAATTGAAACAGAAGAAGAGTGGAACACCATTGAAACGTTTTTAAGTAAATTGAAGGATGAAAAAAATGAAGAAAAGTAAATTAGTCATCATTATCATTTTAGTTTTATTAATCATTAGTGCGCTTTGTCTTGGCATTTATGGTTATGGAATGACCAAAGTCAGTAAAGAAAGCCAAAAGGTTGAATTTATTGTTAAATCAGGTGCAAGTAAAATAGAAATTGTAAATCAATTAAAAAATGCGGGGTTAATAAGAAGCAAAAACGCTTTATTAGTTTATCTATATTTTAATAAAGACCTAAACTTACAAGCTGGAAATTATGAACTAGACCGTAATATGAATCCTAAAGAAATGATTGAGAAAATAAGCAAAGGAGACGTTTTAATTAAAACAAAGACCATTAAATTTATCGAAGGTAAAAATATGAAAGATTTTATAAACCTTGTAAAAGAAGAGATGCACTTAAATGAAGATGAAATAAAAGCGACTTTAAACGATAAAGACTTTCTAAACACCCTAATCGAAAAATACGATTTTTTGACAAATGAGCTATTAAATGATAATATCTATTATGCACTTGAAGGTTATTTATATCCCGACACCTATGAAATATTAGAAAATGCCAGTCTAAAAGATTTAATCATTAAAATGTTAGACAACACGAAAGCAAAACTATCTACGGTGGATTTAAATAACAGCAATTATTCGATTCATGACCTTCTTACCATGGCTTCTATCGTTGAATTAGAAGGCGTAAGCGCTGAAGATCGAGCAAAATTTGCCCAAGTGATTTATAAAAGATTAGAATTGGGAATGACTCTTGGTATGGATACCACAGCGAAATATGTAGCTATAATGGAAAATAAAAGTGTAAATTATTTGGCAATGAGTCCTTATAACACAAGAAGAGTTGATGCGGGAATGGCTGGAAAATTACCGGTTGGACCGATAGGCAATCCATCCATCGAAGCTATAAATGCCGTTTTACATCCAAGTGATACCGAATATGTTTATTTTGTTGCCAATACTTGTACTGGAGAGAACTTTTTTAACGTAGATTTAATGGAACACTCTAAAAAAGCTCGAGAATTAAAAACAATATGTGCAACAAACTAAGGAGTTAGAAGAAAATGAAACAGTATATTTTAGAAATGGAACAATACGCAAAAGATAAAAATGTTCCAATTATTGAAAAAGATTCGATTGCTTACATTATGAAGTACATTAAAAGCAATAATGTAAAAAACATTCTAGAAATTGGAAGTGCAATTGGGTACTCCGCCATTTTAATGGCCTCAAGTAGTAAAGATGTAAAAGTAACCACGATTGAAAGAGACGAAACCAGATACATGGAATGTCTTAAAAACGTCAAAAAATGTGGATTTGACAAAGAGGTAAACGTAGTGTTTCAAGACGCATTAGAAGTTAATTTAACGGGAGTGAGTTACGATTTAATCTTTATTGACGCCGCTAAAGGTCAATATAAAAAGTTTTTTGAAAAATTTAAATTCTTTTTAGCAGAAGGTGGCGTGATTATTACGGATAATTTAAAATTTCATGGTTATGTAGGAAAAAAAGAAACGATTGATAGTAAAAACTTAAGAGGAATAGTAGATAAAATAGAAAGTTATATTGAATTTTTAAAAGAAAATGAAGAATTTGACACAGAATTTATTGATATAGGTGATGGAATAAGTGTTAGCAAAAGAAAAAATGACAAATAAGTATTTACTTGCTGTTACAAATGATTTATTAAATTTGAAAGTTAAGAACCTTAACTTTCTTTTTCCTATAGAAGGCTTAAGTATAGGCTTTAAAGATGTCTTTAAACTATCAGAAATAAAAAAAGAAAATGCTTACATTTATATCAATCGAATATTAGATAAAGAAAGTATTTTAAGCTTAAAAGAAGAACTAAAACAGTTAAATGAAAATATTATTGGAATTTGTTTTAATGATCTAGGAGTAATTACCGTAGTAAAAGAATTAAATCTTCCTCTCCAATTAATTTATATGAACAACCATAACACAACTAATAAAGCTTCGATTAACGATTATTTAGAATACGTAGACAGTGTTTTAATCAGCACCGATCTTACAGAAGAAGAAATTCGCATCATTTTAGAAGAAGCTGAAAAACCTTTGGTGTTGCCTTGTTTTGGACTGGTAGAAGTCATGTGTTCCAGACGACCATTATTAACCAATTTTCAAACTGAATTTGATTTAGAGTTAAAGAAGGAACAAGTGCTCTATGAAGGGATTTCTAACACTGCTTTTCGTGTCGTTGAAAATGAATATGGAACCGCATTTTATAAAGATCAATACATTGACTACCGTCAAATAAAACACGAAAAAATTGGATTTTATTACATCAATGGTTTAAATTTAACTCAAGAGGACATTGAAAAAATAATCAATAACGAAAAAATGGAAAAAACCGAGTCAGGCTTTTTAAATAAAAAAACCTATTACCGTTTGAAAGAGATGAACGAATGCCAAAAGTAGAATTATTAGCTCCAGCTGGAGACATTGAAAAATTAAAGTTTGCTTATTTATATGGTGCCGATGCCGTCTATTGCTCTGGAAAAAAATTTGGTCTGCGTGCCAATGCCAACAATCTGACCTTAGAGGAAATAAAAGAGGCGACAAAAATTGCTCATGACTTAAACAAAAGAATTTACATTACTGTAAATATTATTTTTCATGAAGAAGAACTAGAAGGCTTAGAAGCGTATTTATTAAATTTAAGTGAAATAGGCATTGATGCCATTATTGCAAGCGACATTCATGTCATAAAAATAGCCAAAAGTTTAAACTGTTCCTTTGAGGTGCATATCTCAACACAAGCAAGTGTCTTAAATACAGAAGCCGCTCTATTTTACAAAAAGTTAGGTGTCACGCGGATTGTTTTAGCTAGAGAAGCCTCTTTAAGTGATATTGAGGACATTAAAAAAAAGACAGGACTAGAGTTAGAATGTTTCATTCATGGAGCCATGTGCACCAGTTTTTCTGGTCGTTGCGTTCTTTCTAATTATTGTACAAATCGGGATTCCAATCGAGGAGGATGCGCCCAAATTTGTCGTTGGACATTCGATTACCCCGAAAGTACGGTTCCTTTTAGTATGACTCCAAAAGATTTAAACTTAGTTGAATATATAGAAAAGATGATAAACGTTGGCGTGAACTCATTTAAAGTTGAAGGAAGAATGCGTGGAATTTATTACATTGCAACGGTTATTTTAGTCTATCGAAGACTAATTGATCAAATACAAGAGAAGACCTTAACCCAACAAGAAGTAAAGTACTACTTAAGTATTTTAAATCGTTGTGCCAATAGAGAATCGACGCCTCAATTTATTAATAAACTTCCGACAAATGAAGAACAATACTTTTTAGGAAGAGATGAAGTCAGTAATCAAGACTTTTTAGGAATGGTTTTAGATTACGATGAAGAAACAAACATTGTAACACTAGAACAAAGAAACTACTTTGAAAAAGGAACAGAAGTCGAGTTTTTTGGTCCAAAAATAGAAACCTTTTCTTATAAAGTGAATAAAATATACAATGAAAAAATGGAAGAAATCGAGGTGGCCAATCACCCTCAAATGATTGTAAAATTGGAAATAAAACAGAAAGTAAATAAATACGATATGATGCGATTAAAAGTATTTGACAAACAAAACTTTTTATAGTATCCTTAATTGGTATTTTTTAGAAGGTGGAATTTTTTATGAAACAAATTGATAATATTATGCTTACAGCTGAAGGCTATTTAGAATTAGAAACAGAATTAAATGAATTAAAAACAAAAAGAAGACCTGAAGTAATTAAAGCCTTAAAAGAAGCTCGAGCTCTAGGAGATTTATCAGAAAATTCTGACTACGATGCCGCTCGTAATGAACAAGGTCAAGTAGAGGCAAGAATTAAAGAATTAGAATTTAAATTAGAACATAGTATCATTGCGGATGCAAGCAACAAAGATGCAGTAAACGTAGGCAACACAGTAACGATAACTTATGAAGATGGAGAAAGCGAAAAATACAAAATCGTAGGTTCATTAGAAGCCGACCCTTTTGCTAATAAAATTTCAAACGAAAGTCCAATTGGCAAAGCAATTTTAGGACACAAAAAAGGCGAAAAAGTGGAAGTGGCTTCTCCAAATGGAAACTTTACTATTTTAGTAGCCAATATAGAATAAGCAATTCATTTGCTTTTTTATTATTACTTAGGTATAATAAATTCGGATTAAGGAGAGTATTATGAAAAAAAATGTAATCGTAAAGGAAATAAAAATTGAAGGGGAAGAATGGCAAAAAGCTTTAGATAAATCTTTTAAAAAGCAAAGCAAAAACGTTAAAATTGATGGTTTTAGAAAAGGAAGCGTTCCAAAAGAAATGTTTATCAAAAAAATGGGAATGGAAGTGCTTTATAAAGAGGCTTTGGATGAAGTAGTAGACATGGGGTATAAAAAAGTTTTAGAAGAAACAAAAGTCACACCTGCATGTGAGCCTAACTTAAATGTAAAAACGATTAATGAAAACGAATGTATTTTAGAATTTACATTAATCACCGCTCCTGAAGTCACTTTAGGTGAATACAAAAATTTAAAAGTGAAAAAAGAAGAAATAAAGATTACTCCAGAAGAAATTAAAAGTGAAATAGAAGCATTAAGAAACAAGTACGCTGAAATTAAAGTAAAAGTAGAAGGAGCCATTGAAAATGGGGATACAGCGGTAATCAATTTTAATGGTTTTGTCGATGGCGTTGAATTAAATGGTGGAAGTGGAGAAAATTATCCTCTTGAAATCGGAAGTCATACATTTATTCCAGGATTTGAAGAAGGACTAATTGGCTTAAAAGTTAACGATGAAAAAGAACTGAATTTAACTTTTCCTGAAAATTATACCGAAGATTTAAAAAACAAAGACGTTTTATTCAAAGTAAAAATTAATGAAATTAAAACGAGAATCTTACCTGAATTAAATGAAGATTTTTATTTAGATCTAGGTTACGAAGACATTAAAACTGAAAAAGAGTTAGAAGCTAAAATTGAAGAAAGTTTAAAGAAAAACAAAGAAGCTGAAGTCGAAGATAAATACATTGAAGACTGTTTAACAAAAGCCAGTGAAAATATGACAATTGATATTAACGAAGAAATTTTGGATGAAGAAATTCATCGCATGATTCATCAATTTGAAGACCAATTAAAAAGACAAGGATTAAAAATTGAGGATTATTATAAATTTAGTGGTTTAACGCATGAAGACTTACATAAACAAATGGAACCTGAAGCAACAAAAAGAATCAAATACCGTTATTTATTAGAAAAAGTAGCTGAAGTAGAAAAAATAGAAGTAAGTGATGAAGAAGCAGAAAAACAATCAGAAGAAATGGCTACCAATTATGGAATCAGTAAAGATGAACTTTTAAAAGTTTATGGTGGATTAGAAACCATCAAATACGACATTAAAATGCGTAATGCCATTAACATTGTAAAAGGAGAATAGATTCTTCTTTTTATATTGCTAAAAAAATAGAAGTATTTTATAATTAAGCTATAAGATAGTAAAGGTAGGAATAAAAATGGAAGAGAAAAAAATAAAAACAAACTCATAATAATAGGTATAGTTTTACTAGGCGTGGTAGTATTAATTTTAATTTTAGGTTTTCTTTTAAAAAAGAACGATTCTAAATTAGAAGAACAAAAAGGCTATAAAACCAATACCAATGCCAACATAATTAAAGATCAAACCATTGAAGATTTAAAATTTACAAACACTTCCTTGCAATATAAAGAGGGCATAAGTACCTTACGAGTAGAGATAACAAATCAATCAAACGAAGACAGAAACATCACAGAGTTAAAAGCCCATATATATGACAAAGATAAAAATGAAATCGTCACGTTAAAAGCTTTTTTAGGAGAAAAATTAAAAAGCAAAGAAAGTAAAAAAATTGAAATTACTTATGCAGAGGACTTAACCGATGCAGAATCGTTAGAATATGAAATCATGAAATAAAAGCAATCAAACAAAATTGCTTTTTTTTATTTAAAAAAATAGTAAAAATTGGTTGTAAAAAAACGTAAATATGGTTTACTTTAAAATAAAAAATCATTATAATAATTCCCATAACTTGAAGGGAGAAAAATCATGAAAAATAGCTTACCAATTTTATTACTAAAAAGTTTATTGATTCTCCCAAATCAAGAAGTAAAACTTGAACTAAATAATGATTTAAGCAAAAATGTTGTTCTTTTTTCTACTGAAAATTATCATAGTGAGCTTTTAGTCATTAGTCCTAAAGATCAAATGGAAGAAATGCCTGACGTCAGTGACTTACCAAATGTAGCAGTGGTATGTAAAGTCAAAAGTAAAATTGAATTACCCAGTGGCAATTTGAGAGTGACTTTAAGAGGGCTTTTTCGAGCGACCATTAAAAATTTAAAAAATACAAAAAATGAAGCTTTAATATGTAACTATAAAAAGTTAGAAATACCAGAATACAATGAAATCGAAGCATTAGCAACGAAAAAAAAATTAAAAGAGATGCTTTTTTCTTATGTAAAAAACGATAGTTCCATTTCAAACAGTATCTTAAATGTCATTAAAGATGTAGAGGACTTAAACAAACTAACCGATGTCATCGCCGCATTTTTACCCATTCCGTTTCTAAAAAAATTAGAATACATTGAACAAATGAATCCCGTTTTACGTGGTCAAAAATTAATTGAAGAATTAAAAATTGAAATCGAAATTCAAGACCTTGAAGCTCAATTAGAAGAAAAAATTCAAACAGGATTAGAAGAAAATCAAAAAGAATTTATTTTAAAAGAAAAATTAAGAGTGATTCAAGAAGAACTAGGCAGTCAAAACGAAAAAGAAAGAGAAGTAAAAAACTATAATCAGCAATTAGAAGCGGGAAAGTTTAAAAATCAAGTAAAAAATAAACTTAAAAATGAAATAAAAAAATTTGAATACACAAATGAAATGAGTCCCGAACTCTCTAATATAAGAAATTATTTAGACTGGATGTTTAGCTTGCCATGGGAGACAACCAGTCCCGATGAAAAACATTTAAAAAACATTATTAAAGCATTAGATAAAAGTCATTATGGCATGAAAAACGCCAAAAATAAAATTATAGAATACATTGCAGCTAAAAATCGCAACCCAGAAATCATTGCCCCCATTATTTGTTTTGTGGGTCCTGCTGGCGTTGGGAAAACGTCACTCGCTAAATCTATGGCCTTAAGTTTAAATAAAAAATTTTATAAAATAAGTGTAGGAGGCTTAAACGATAGTTCAGTTTTAAATGGACACAGAAGAACCTATTTAGGAGCGAATCCCGGAAAAATCATGGAAGCCTTAAAAAGATGTGGAACCAACAACCCTTTAATTTTAATTGACGAAGTGGATAAAATGGTAAAAGATTATAAAGGAGATCCCGCAAGTGTTTTATTAGATATTTTGGATAAAAATCAAAATAAGTGTTTTATAGATCATTATATCGAAGAAGAATTTGATTTAAGTAAGATTTTATTTATCTTAACCGCGAATCATGTTGAAAATATTCCTGTAGAGCTTTATGATCGTTTAGAAATCGTTTACTTGAATAGTTATACTGTTTTAGAAAAAATTGAAATAGCGAAAAGATATTTATTACCTGAAATTTATCAAAATCATTTAATTGAAAGTAAAAATATAAAATTTAGTGATGCCCTATTAAAAAAAATAATTATAGGATACACCAAAGAAGCAGGCGTTAGAGAATTAGAAAGAGTTTTAACTAGTATTATTCGAAAACTAATTGTACTAGGAGAACTAGAAAATGTTAAATTAACAAATGAAAAAATCATAGCCTTATTAGGAGAAGAAAAATACATAAGTGAATCTTTGGGAAAATCAAACGTATCAGGAAAGGTAAACGCTTTAGCTGTGACTAATTTTGGAGGAAGAGTCTTACCCATTGAAGCTGTTTTCTATGAAGGGAATGGCGCTTTAAAAATAACAGGCATGGTTGAACAAATGATGACAGAAAGTATAAAAGTCGCTTTAAGTTATTTGATGGCCAACAAAGATGAATACGGCATTTCGCATACTTTTTTTAAGAAAAAAGACCTTCATTTACATTTTTTAGAAGCTTCAATAAAAAAAGAGGGGCCAAGTGCAGGAGTAGCAATTACAACAGCCATGATAAGTCTGATAAAAAATAAAGCCATTAGTCCAAAATACGCTATGACAGGAGAAATCACTTTACAAGGAGAGGTAAAAAAAATCGGAGGACTAAAAGAAAAATTGGTCAGTGCTCTAAATGAAAACGTTGAAAAAGTTTTTATTCCCCTAGAAAATCATAATGATTTAACAACAATACCAAGTGAAATAAAAAACGCACTAGAAATCATTGAAGTGGAAGATTATAAAGAAATTTATCAGCACTTATTTAAAAATTAAAAGTCATAAAAGAGAAACTTCTTTCATATTTTTTATTAAGAAAGAGAGGATTGATTTTATGCAAAGCATCGTACCTTACACCAAAGAAATACAATTTAAAAGTAAAATATTTGAAATTTGTAGCATCTCTTTAGAACATGAAATAAACGCAAATGAAAAAGAAATCACAGGTAATTTTATTATTTCTGGAGAGTATAAAAGTCATGAAGTCAGTGTAAACAAAGAAGAATTCAACTATAAGTTGCCTTTTCATTTAGAAGTGACAGACACCATTGACAAAAATTCCATTCAATTTGAAATTACAGACTTTAACTATCAAATTACGAATGAAGACACTTTAAAAGTAGACATTGAATTTCAAGTCAGTGCCACAACCATTGACCCTATAAAATTAGAAGAAAGAGAAGAAGAAAGCACTGAAATGCAAAGAGAAGTCATCGAAGACATTGACGACTTATTTCATGAAGAAGAAAAAATAGAACCCATAGAAGAAAACATCGAATCTGAAAAATACGAGGCAGTAGAAGAAAGATTAGAGGAAGAGCAAGCTGAAGTGGTTTTAGACTCCGCCATCGAAAAAGAAGATGAGTACATGACTTACCACATTCACATTGTGAGTGAATCGGATACGTTAGAAAGCATTGTAATGGCTTATGAAACCGATGTCGATACCTTAAAAGAATACAATCAAATGGATAGTTTAAACATCGGAGATAAGATTATTATTCCAAGCAAAGATGAATAATACATTAGACGTTTTAAAAAAAATCTATAAACCTTATAAAATAACCTTTTTAAAAAAGGTTTTAATCTTAAACACCACAAGTGGCGATTTCGTTGTTAAGAGAAAAGAAGAAAAAGACATAAAAGAACTTTATCAATATTTGGAAAGCAGAAGCTTTTCTCATTTCCCAAATTTAAAAGACGAAGCTCGAAGCGAATACAATGTTTTTGAATACATTCCATCTGTGAGTATGCCAAAAGAACAAAAAGCGTATGATTTAATAAACGTTTTAAGTAATTTACACAACAGCACCACGTATTACAAAAGTGTAACAGAAGATGAATTTAAAATCATTTTTGATAAAATTAAAAGCAACATTGATTATTTAAGAAATTATTATGAGGAATTTTATGAGAAAACCAAAAAAGAAGAATACATGACACCATCAAATTATTTACTTATGCGAAACATATCTAAAATCTTTGCTGCCTTAGAATTTTGTTCGAGTGAACTCGATGCTTGGTACAGTATGGTCAAAGAAGATTCAAAAAAAAGAGTTTGTTTAATTCATAACAACCTCAATTTAGAACATTTTATAAAAAATGAAAAAGAATATTTAATTAGTTGGGAAAAATCACGCATAGACACCCCAATTATTGATTTAGTCACGCTTTATCAAAACGAATATTTTAACGTTCATTTTGGTGTCTTGTTTGATAAATATTTAGAAAAAGTGCATCTTTCTGAAGATGAAAAAAAACTTTTTTTTCTCTTAATTTCTTTACCTAAAAAAACCGAATTAAAAGAAACGGAATTTAGAAATTGTGAACAAGCCCGAAAAGATTTAGATTACCTATTTATTACAGAAGAATTAGTACGGCCATACTACGCGATAAAGTAAAAAGATTAAAATTAAAAGTTCTAGCAATAAAATAAAAATATTAAAACGAAGGGGTAAAATAAGTGTAATAATAATTTGATAAAATAAAAGAATACAAAGAGCAAAAATTGCTAAAACCGTAAACAGTCCTCCTCCACGAGGATTTTTATGTGGTGGTGGAGGAGGGCAAGGACCATGTGGATACATCGATTCATCACCTATTAAATTATATGTCTTTTTTAGTTTTGTGTTCTTTACAAATAATCAATAGTTTATTATAATTAAGATAATAAAGAAGGGTGTTCCATGAAAAAGAAAAAAGGATTTGTTTTTATCGAAACATTAGTTGTAACAGCCATATTAACGATATCTTTATTGGTGTCCTATTCTACTTATAGTGCTCTAATTATTAAAGAAAAAGGTCGTATAACGTACAACGATTCCGCTTACTTATATCGTACTTATTATTTAGAAAAATTTTTAAAAAACTTCGACTTATACACAATTAGAAATTACATAGAAGAGTCCATAACGCTTAATGGAAAAGAGATAAAACGTGGTTACTCCAAAATAGGATGTTCAGGAGAAATTTTCCCTCCAGGAACGAATCATAATTTAGGAACCTGTGAATCTCTAATTAACAATTTACACGTTGAAAATCTTTATTTAACTTATAAAGATTTAGGTTATTTGCAAAATTGTAAGGATTGGGAAGGCGAGTGTGCTATTTTTGCTACTTTAGATGAGGGAATGGCTGAATACCTTAAAACGATAGGTGGCGCATCTAAAACATCAGCGGAATCAAGTCAAAGTGGGTATCGAATCATAGCAGAATACAAAGAAAAAAAAGATGGAACAAAATGCGATTCTGAAGAAGAGTGTCATACGTTTTATTCTACGGTTAGTATAGGTGATATAGATGGAAAATAAAGGATTTACATTAGTTGAATTGATTATTAGCATCGCTCTCATTTCCATCGTTGTTATGTTTTTATTTAATCTACTAACGGATGTGAAAGCCAGCAACAACAATACCGATTTTAATCGCAAGAATCAACAAAAAAGAGCCATTATAATTAAAACCATACAAGAAGACTTAACCAATCGAAAATTAGTAGGTATTTTAAATCGTCACGCTAATGAACTTTCTTCAGAAACCATCGTAAACATTACCTTTCAATTTCAAGACGGTAACACTTTTTTAAAAATCGTCAATGAAGGGGAAAATCAGTACCTGATTTATGAGAATGGTTCTGGAAGTGAAAAATGGAATTTGGAAAAACAGAGTCAAACCACTCATTTTAACACCACATGTGTAAAATACACCAATAGTTTATTTAACAGCGATTTAGATCAAGGGGAATATTTTTACATTAAAATAAACATTCCCATTGTTGTAAATAAAAATAAAGTTAATAATATTGATGACTTAGAATTATTCTACATTGGTTTAAAAAAAGAGTTAACAGCACAGCAAAAAGAAAACTTTAAAAACCTAGATTATACGAAATTAACCTCTTATGCTGGATTAGGTCGTTATGACGAGAAGACTTGCGAAAAGTAAAAAATGAACGATTCGCACAAATAGAAAGGGTTTTAAAGAAAGAGAAGCATCGGTCACGATGTTTTTTATTTGAGTATGAATACTTAAACCAAGAAAAGAGACAAAAAAGCTAGCTAAAATGAGTTTAAAATGAAAACTAACCTGTAAAACTGAAAGTTTGGTTAAACCACCCGTTGTTTCAAGAAAACCATTAATCAAACAGTTTAATACAGGGTGTTTAACAAAATAGTTAATCCCTTCACAAATAAAAAGATAGAAAAGAATAGTACCCAAAATAGTAACCAAAACTTTAAAAGACTTCATAATACTTGTAGAGAGAACTTGAGATAACGGAAGAGAAGAAAACGTTAAAGAAAAGGTTTTGTCTTCATTTTGATGTTTTCTTAAACAAAAAGCTAGAAAAAGACTGACTAAATAATTTAAAAGAATAATTTTAAACGCAACCCGCTGATCAAAGAGATTAACAAACAAATTATATAAAAACAAAGGATTCAAAAAACAAGAATAAGATAAAACATAACTGGCTTCATGAGCACTTATTTTTTTTTCTTGAACCAAACGGGTCATTAAATAAGCATTGGCAGGTGTGCCAGAAATCGTAGAAACTAAGAAAATAGAAAAAGCAACTTTCGATTTAAAAATCTTTTTAAAAAAAGGATAAAACAGTTCTAAAAAAGAAAAAAAGTGATAATTTAATAAAAAATCTTGGAGAATAAACATAGGGAACAAAGAAGGAAAAACCTGCTGAAAAAAAAGAAGGCATCCATTTAAAAGACAATTTTTAAATAAAGCATTTTCTTTAAAGAGAAGATAAATAAATAAAATGAAAAAGGGAATACTTAAATATTTTTTAAATATTTTTATCATATTTTTCTCATCCTTTGCTATAATGTTTATGGTGATTCTATGTTTAAAAAAATATATGAAAAAGGCTGTCAATTTATAAAAGAAAATTATAAATTTTTAATATCCTTATTAGTGATTTTTATTTTCTTCTTTTATGAGCTTCCCTTTGTCGTTTATAAGCCAGGTGGTACCATTGACTTAAACACACGAATTGAAATAGAAGGAAAAAACGAAGCCAGTGGAAGTTTTAATATGGCTTATGTATCGATGATGAAAGGAAACATTCCCTTTGTGTTGCTTTCTTATTTTATCCCAAATTGGGATCTTGAAAAGACGAGTACCATCACAGCTAGTAATGAATCCATTGATGATTCCATCAAAAGAGACCGAATCTATTTAGAAAATGGATTAGATTACGCCACCTTTAATGCTTATAAAGAAGCTGGAAAAGAAGTGAAAATTACAAATGTGCATCAAATTATTACTTACATTGCAAAAGAGGCCATCACTGATTTAGAACTAGGAGATCAAATTCTTTCAATTAACAATCATGAATTTAAAACATTAAGTGAATTACAACTTTATATTAATACCTTAAAAAAAGAGGAAACGGTGCAGTTTAAAGTTTTAAGAGGAAACAAAGAAAAAGAATGTACAGCTAAAATTTTTGAATTGGATAACAGTTTAAAAGTTGGCATATCGATTGTTGAAAAATACGATTACACCACAGACCCAAAATTAGAAATTAAAACCAAACCCAGTGAATCGGGATCAAGCGGAGGACTTATGACAGCACTGGCTATTTACAATGCGTTGACAGAGGAAGATTTAACAAAAGGGCGAAAGATTGTAGGTACAGGGGCGATTGATAAAGAGGGGAAAATTTTAGAAATAGGTGGCATTAAATACAAGCTCTTAGGAGCGGAAAAATCAAAAGCCGATATCTTTTTATGTCCTAAAGAAAATTACGAAGAAGCGTTGAGAATTAAAGAAGAAAAAGAATTAAATTTAACGATTATTAAAGTTGAAACATTAAAAGAAGCAATAGAAGAATTGCAAAAGTAAAATTAGGGACTTTTCAAAAATGAATTTTTATCTTATAATAGAACTAGATTAGAAAATATGGTGATTTTTATGAGTAATATGAGATTAAGATATCGTATTCCCCTTGCAATAATTGCAATTATGATGGTAATTACTTTATCGATTGGAAGCAGTTATGCTCTTTGGAAAGTAACAAAAGAACAAGATGTCGCCAATATTATCAATTCTGGATGTTTTGAGGTTTCATTTATAGAGGAAAGCAATTCTATTAATTTAACGAATACTTATCCTATTACCGATGAAAAAGGTTTAAAAACGACCCCCTATGTGTTTACTGTGAAAAATACTTGTACCATTGATGCAGATTATACGATTTATTTAAATACTTTGAATTTAACAAATGGTAAAACTAAAATAGCGGACAATTTAATTAAATATTCAATTGTACAAAATGGTGCAGTTGAAAATAATAATGTCGCCTTATTAAATACGGCACCGAAAGAGAACGATAAAGCCTTATTTAGTGTCACAGATTTTGATGCAACCAGTGCGATTGATTCGGCTTATAAATTAGCAAATGGGACTTTAAAAGCCAGTAGTAGTAAAGAAGCAGGAGATGGTGAATCCGCAACGTTTAGTCTTCGACTTTGGATTGATTCATCCGCCACAACAGCTATAAATGGACAAAGTTTTGAAGCAGCTGTTTACTCAATTGCTCGTACCTCTAGTAAAAAATAAACAAGTTTTAAAAAGGAAACTTGTTATTTTTTTTACCCTAAGACAACTACTTTACATCATTTTTTGCTTGTTATTTTTTTTTATGTTATACTTGATTTGGTGATAACATGACAAAATACGATGCTTCCTCTATTAAAATATTAGAAGGACTAGAAGCAGTACGAAAAAGACCAGGAATGTATATAGGATCGACAGACAAAAGAGGACTGCATCATCTAGTTTGGGAAATTGTTGATAATGCCATTGATGAAATAATAAATGGTTATGGGGATACGATAAAAATAAGCATTAATAAAGATGAAAGCATTACGATTAGTGATAATGGACGTGGGGTTCCCATTGGTATGCACGCAAGTGGTCGCTCGACTCCTGAAGTGATCTATACCGTTCTTCATGCTGGAGGAAAATTTGAAAGTGAGGGCTATAAAGTAAGTGGTGGTCTTCATGGCGTTGGCGCAAGTGTAGTAAACGCTTTATCAAAAAAAATGGATGTGACCATCTACAATGAAGGAAAAATAAGTAATATTCGTTTTAAAGATGGAGGATTAGTAGAGAGTCCATTAAAAACCATTGGAGAATCAAAAAAAACGGGAACAACCGTTACTTTTTTACCTAATTATGACATGTTTAAAAACTGTTCATTTTCTTATACAACCATAGTAGAACGAATGCAAGAAAGTGCCTTTTTACTTCCCAATTTAACAGTGGAAATCAAAGACGAAGCGGATAACAAAGAGGCTAAATTTCATTATGAAAATGGACTATGCAGTTTTGTAGAATACATCAATGAAAATAAAAAAGTTTTACATAAAGTCATAGCATTTAGTGGATTGAAAAATGAAATAGAAGTAAACATTGCTCTTCAATACAGTGAATCCTATAATGAAAATATTTTAAGTTTTGTCAACAACGTCAAAACAGGAGACGGTGGCTCTCATGAAGTAGGGTTTAAAACTGGAATCACAAAAGCATTCAACGACTACGCTAAAAATAATAATTTAATTAAAGGAAAAGAAAGCAACTTAGAAGGGAGTGACGTAAGAGAAGGATTAAGTGCTGTAATTAGCTTAAAAATTCCTGAAAAATTACTTCAATTTGAAGGTCAAACTAAAGGTAAACTGGGAACACCCGAAGCCAAAAGCATTACAGAATCCATCACTTATGAAAACATTAAATTCTTTTTAGAAGAAAACAAAGAAATAGCCTTAACCATATTAGATAAAGCTTTAAAAAGTAAAGTGGCCAGAGAAGCCGCAAGAAAAGCTCGTGAAGCCGCAAGAAAAGGAAGTGGCAAGAATAGCAAAGAAAAACTTTTAAGTGAAAAACTAGCCAAAGCAACAGGAAAAGATTATGCTAAAAATGAACTTTTTTTAGTCGAAGGAGACAGTGCAGGAGGGTCAGCAAAGTCTTTTAGAAATCGTGAAACTCAAGCCATTTTGCCCTTAAGAGGAAAAGTTTTAAATTGTGAAAAGGCCAGTACGCATGACATTGAAGCCAATGCGGAATTGAAGCAAATAGAATACGCCATAGGAGCAGGAATTGGTGCTGATTTTGATCCCGAAGATTCGAATTATGGAAAAGTGATTATTATGACCGATGCCGATGTCGATGGTTCTCACATTCAAATTTTACTTATAACTTTCTTTTATCGTTTCATGCGTCCTTTAATTGAACAAGGCATGCTCTATATTGCAACCCCTCCACTATATTCAATAGAAATAGGAAACAAAGGAAAAGAATACATTGCAACAGATGAAGAACTAGAAGAAAGAACCAAAAACATTAAAGGAAAATACAAATTGCAACGATTTAAAGGATTAGGTGAAATGAACGCCGACGAACTTTATGAAACCACGATGGACCCAGAAAATAGAAGACTTTTAAGAGTGAACCTAACCGATGCCGCTCTTGCTGAAAAAAGAATCCATCTTTTAATGGGCGATCAAGTTGAACCTAGAAAAGAATGGATTAATGAAAATGTTGACTTTACACTAGAAGATGATTTTAGGAAATAAATGAAAGTTTGCTAGTCCCGAAACAAAACAATTTTTGAAGAATGATGTTTTAGAAATAAAATGATAAAGAGAGAAAGGTGACGTAGAATGCCAAAGAAAAAAAATAGTACCAAAGAAATCATTGAGAAAATATACGATTATAGCTTAGAAGAAATCATGGAAACAGGGTTTGCTAGATACTCCAAAGAAATCATTCAAGAAAGAGCTTTGCCAGACGTTCGAGATGGATTAAAACCGGTACAAAGAAGAATACTTTACTGTATGTTTATCTCTGGATTCAAACACGATAAACCTCATCGTAAAAGTGCCCGTGCAGTTGGAGAAATCATGGGTAAATTTCACCCTCATGGCGACTCTTCTATATACGATGCGTTAATTCGTATGAGCCAAAATTGGAAAATGCGTGAAACCTTTATTGACATTCATGGAAACAATGGTTCCATTGATGGCGATGGACCCGCTGCTATGCGTTATACAGAAGCAAGACTCACTAAATTATCTGAAACCATGCTTGAATCGATTAATAAAGATACAGTAAAAATGGCATACAACTTTGATGATGAAGAACTCGAGCCTACTGTTTTACCCGCTTCTTTTCCCAATCTTTTAGTGAATGGTTCTACAGGAATCAGTGCAGGGTACGCTACCAATATTCCAACGCATAATTTAAGTGAAGTCATCGATGCCACCATTAAACGTATTGAATCCCCTAATTGTAAACTAGATACGATTATGGAAATATTAAGAGGACCCGATTTTCCAACTGGAGGAATCATTGAAGGAAAAATGGGTTTAGTGGATGCTTATACCAAAGGAAAAGGTAAAGTCATTTTAAAAGCCGATTGTGAAATTGTAAAAACAAATAAATCCAATCAAATCCTTGTTCATTCCATTCCCTATGAAGTTATAAAAGAGCAACTCATTAAAAAAATTACAGAAATCAAAGTCGATAAAAAAATCGAAGGCATTAACGATGTAATCGATGAATCAGACCATGAACACATGGCACGCATTGTCATTGACTTAAAAAATAATGCCAATCCTGAACTTATCTTAAATTACCTATACAAAAATACAGACCTTCAAATCAATTACAACTTTAACATGGTTGCCATTGTCAATCGACGTCCAAAATTAGTAGGAATCATGGAAATACTAGATGCCTTTATTAATCATCAAAAAGAAGTCATCAAAAGAAGAACCGAATGGGATTTAAAAAAAGCAAAATTTGATTTACATATCTTAGAAGGATTAGTAAAAGCCATTAGTATCTTAGATGAAGTCATCCGCATCATCCGTAGTAGTAAAAATAAAAGTGATGCCATTGATAATTTGTGTAAAGAATACGATTTTACCTTTGATCAATCAAAAGCCATTGTAGAATTACAACTTTACCGTTTAACGAATACCGATATTGTAGCCTTACAAGAAGAAATGGAAAAATTAAAGAAAAATATTTTTATTTGGGAGCAAATCTTAAACAATGAAGAAGCTTTAAAACACGTGATGAAAACGGAACTTAAAATTATCAAAAAAGAATATGGAAACGATAGAAGAACCATCATTAAAGATGAAATCACTGAAATCAAATTAGATAAAACAGATATCATTCCAAAAGAAAACGTTGTAGTTGTCGTTAGTAACGAAGGATACATTAAAAGAGTAAGTTCAAAATCATATCAAGCGAGAAATGAAGAAGAAACAACCTTAAAACCAGGAGATTTTGTAACAGGTCTTTATGAAGTCAGTACTTTAGATACCATTCTTTTATTCACGAATTTAGGAAATTACATCTACATGCCAGTTTATAATATTCCTGATGGAAAATGGAAAGAGCTTGGAAAACATATTAATAATATAGTGACAATGGCTAGCGATGAAAAGGTCATAACTTCATTAGTCATGAATGATAAAAATAAAGAAATCCTAACCGTAACCAAAAAAGGGATGATTAAAAAAAGTAAAATGGAAGATTATGAAGTGACGCGCTTCTCTAAAACCATTATGGCCATAAAATTAAAAGAAGACGATGAAGTTGTAAGTGTCTTAGAAGCTAAGAAAACCATTTTAACCGTGAGTAAAAATGGCTACTATTGTTTATTTGATACCGAAGAAGTTCCATTAACTGGAATCAAAGCATCAGGTGTCAAAGGAATAAACCTAAAAGACGATGAAGTAGCAGCAGGAATGAGTTACGATGACAGCCCTTATTTAAATATCTTTACCAACCAAAATACAGCAAAAAGAATTAAAATAAGTGACTTAGAATTAACAGGCCGTGCTAAAAGAGGAAACGCCCTTATCAAAAAAGTAAAATCAGTGAATTATCAAATTACACAGGCCATTGTAAGTGAAAGTAAAGACATCATTTTAATAAAATGCGATAGTGAAATTAAAGAAATTAAAAACAGTGATATTGCCATTATGGATTTAGCAAGTACAGGTTCTTTAATCACTAAAAATAAAATTGATGTGATAAATAAAAAAAGTGATTTTATAAGTTTTCTAAAAAAAG
This sequence comes from uncultured Mycoplasmatota bacterium, assembly GCA_948466395.1. GTDB lineage: Bacteria > Bacillota_I > Bacilli_A > RF39 > UBA660 > MGBC108787. Next base: position 61,277 of record CAOKAG010000001.1, on the reverse strand, counting down.
AACCTGATGAAAATACCGAAAATAAAATAAAAGAACTGACCATCGATGATTTTATAAATGATTTTAAACTATGAGATAAAACCAGCTTTTATCTTTTTATTTTGGAAACCTTTTGAATGCTTTAGCATATAATAAAGTAGGTGATATTATGGCTACAAAAGACGATTTTAAAAACTTTGCCTATAAACATCCAGAATTAGTAAGATATATAAAAAGTGGAGAAGCCACTTGGCAAAAATTTTATGAAATTTATGATATTTATGGAGACAATCTAGAAGCATGGAAAGAATACATTGGAAAAAGTTCTTCTACAACAACCGATTACAACTTCAAAAGCATAACCGATAAGCTTAAAAACATCGATTTAAATAGCGTTCAAGAACACATCAACACCGCTCAAAAAGCCTTAGGGATTGTTCAAGAATTAACCAATAAAGGCACTTCTTCTGTTGTCAAAGCAGAAAGTGTTACTCCACGACCCATAAACAAAATCTTTGAGGATTAAAGCATGGATTTATTACTACAACAAAAATTAGAAGCCGATAAAAAAATGCAAGAATTATTAAAAAGAAATTCTTATTGGTTTAAAGAATTAAATCGAAACAGTGATAATTATAAAGAATTTATTAATGCTATGAAAGAAAAATACCATCTAAAAGTAACTGATAAAATAAGCAATACGATTGATAACATCGATTTAATTAGTGGTATATTAGAGAGCTTAAAGTAATAATAAGGAATGTAAAAAAATATAAAATTTAGGGATTATTTAAATTGAAAGGATTGACTTAAGCCTTACAATTGTTATATACTTAATATACAAAGTAAGGATAAGGAGTCTATAAAATGAAAAATAAAAAAGGTTTTACTTTAGTTGAATTATTGGCAGTTATTGTCGTATTGTCCATTATTATTTTAATTGCTTCATCTGGAATTGGTTCAGCTTTACAAAAAGCACGAAAAAGCGCTTTAGCAATAGAAGGAAATGAACTTATAAATGCTGCGAAAAGTGCCTATCAATTAGATATTTTAGATAATAAAGTTAAAAGTGGAAGTGCATGCTATTCCTTAGAATATTTGTTTCAAGAAGGGTATTATAGCAAAGGTGGCTCAGATAAAGATGGTGGGTATACTGGAAGCGTTTTGGTATCAAGTGATGGAAGCAAAGTATCGTATAAGTTTTGGATAGGAAATGGTAGCTTTGTTTTTGCAAGTGCAGATACTGGAACAACTGGAACCGCAGCTACTACAGATACGTCTGGAAATGGGGCAGACCATTTCTGTGGTTTAAGAGGTCAAACTACAGGACCAACTATATTTGCATGGAATGGAACCCAAGGCGTGGGCGTTTCTCCAAAAGACATAACAGATAACTTAAAATAGAAGAAAGCTCTTCTTTTTTTTATGATTTAATGAGATAATAGAGTTGGTGATAAAAATGATTTTAGGAAGTCATGTCAATTTTGGGAGTGAACAGTTACTAGGGTGCGTGAAACAAGCTTTAAGTTATGGAGCCAATACCTTTATGTTTTATACAGGAGCACCACAAAATACAGTGCGAAAAAGTTTAGATAAAGAAAAAAATGAAGAAGCTAAAAAATTAATGCAAGAAAATGGCATGGAACTAGAAAAGATTATCTGTCATGCCCCCTACATCATAAATTTAGCTAATAATACGAGTGAAGAAAAGTGGCAATTTAGTATTTCTTTTTTAAAACAAGAATTAAACCGTTGTGAAGAATTAGGAATAAAATATATTGTAGTTCATCCTGGAAGTAGTGTTGGAATCGAAAGAAAAGAAGCCTTGCAAAATATTAGCGATGCGTTAAATCAAATTATAACAGAAAATGGACCCATGATTCTTTTAGAAACAATGGCTGGTAAAGGAACCGAATGTGGGAGCACTTTAGAAGAGATAAAAACCATTTTAAATCAAGTAAAATCTAAAAATATAGGTGTCTGTTTAGATACCTGTCATTTAAACGATTCAGGAATAGAGATGACTCATTTTGATGATTATTTAGACTCTTTTGATAAAGAAATCGGTTTAGAAAAAATTCATTGTATCCATATAAACGATAGTAAGAATGAAAAAAACAGTCGTAAAGACCGTCATGAAAACATTGGTTATGGCACCATTGGTTTTGAAGCCTTGATTAAAATTATAAATCATGACAGATTAAAAGACGTTCCAAAAATCTTAGAAACGCCTTATATTGAGCGACTTTATCCTCCTTATAAATTTGAAATAGAAAGCATTAAAAATCAAAAATTTAATGACCATTTAAAAGAAGACATCATAGAATTTTACAAGTAATTTTTATAACGAGAAAAATATTCCTTGAATAACTTTTCAATTTTGCCAAAGTTTTCGGGGGAATAATAATTTTGGTATTTTGCCAAATTTAAAGAATTGGGATTATTTAATAAGAATTGCCAATTTTTTTTTACAAAATGAAACGTAAAATTAAGTTCCTCACTTGATAAAAAAATATTATTTTTACGTGCAAATTGATCTATATCTTGAGGACTGAGCTTATTCATATACCTTTCAATAATGTTATACATAATATCACCTAGTATATTGTATGAAAAACATATTATTTCTAATACTAAGTATAGGTGTATTTATATGAAAAAATTCTATTTAGCCTTAACGCTTAGTTTTGCAACCGTGGCACTATTTAATCTTTACAAAATTATCTTTACCAATCATGATTACCAACAAAAATACGAAGAAAAAACAACGACAATCGTAAAATCTTTATCCACGCCTCGAGGAAGAATACTAGATTGTAAGGGACGTGTTTTAGTTGATAATATCGGTATAAAAGGGGTGGTATATCGAAAAATGAACAATATAAAAAAAGAAGAAGAACTCGATATTGCTTATGAACTGGCTAAATATTTAGAAATAAAGCAAACATTAAGTGAAAATGAGTTGAAAAAATTTTGGTTAAATAAATACCCAGAAGAAGGAGAAGCCTTAATTACCTTAGAAGAAAAAGAATTGTTAGAAAAAAGAAAACTGACGACGAACGATTTATACCTTTTAAAATTAGATCGAATCACCGATGTACAATTAAGTGCTTTTACAGAATTAGACAAAAAAGCGGCGTACATTTACCAACTAATGAATAATGGATACAGTAGTGAAGCAAAAATTATAAAATTAGAAGTTTCAGAAGAAGAATACGCACGCGTATTAGAAGCCTCTTTACCAGGAGTCACGAACGAAATGTATTTTAAAAGAACGTACCCTTATGGAAACAGTTTAAAAAGTTTATTTGGAAGTATTGGAAGCATTCCTGAAGAAGAAAAACAAACCTATTTAGACTTAGGTTATGCTCTAAACGATACAGTAGGCATTAGCTATTTAGAAAAACAGTATGAAGAATATTTAAAAGGGGAAAAAGACATCTATAAAGTCAATAAAGATGGCACATTAGAGCTAATTAAAGAAGGAAAAAAAGGAAACGATTTAGTGTTATCCATTGATATAGATATGCAACTAGGAATAGAGGCCATTCTAAAAGAAGAAATAAAAAAAGGAAAAGAACTTTTAAATACAGAGTATTATAATGGAAGTTATGTCGTAATAGGAGATTTAGAAGGAAAGTTAAAAGCCATGGTAGGATTAAAATATTTAGGAAACGATACCTATAAAAATGTAGAGACCGATCTAGTGAATGCCTCTTTTACAATGGGAAGTGTAGTAAAAGGAGCCAGTATGGCGATGGCTTATCAAAATAATTTAATTGAAGTTGGAAAAAAAATCAAAGACAGTTGTGTTAAACTTTATTTAGTTCCTGAAAAATGTTCATATAAAAATTTAGGCATTATTGATGACATTACAGCATTAAAAACAAGTAGTAACTATTATCAATTTCTCTTAGCGATAAAACTAGCGGGGTATCAGTATACTAGAAATATGAAAATGAACATTACCGAAGAACCCTTTAACATTTATCGAGAAGCTTTTGCCTCTTTTGGACTAGGAGTAAATACAGGAATTGATTTACCAAACGAATTCACAGGTATCAAAGGAAAAAAAATAGCCCCAGATTTATTACTAAACTTTTCAATTGGACAATACGATACCTATACCCCTTTAAGCTTACTTCAATACATCAATACCATTTATAATAATGGAGTAAGATACAATTTAAGACTAGCAAGCCATATCGAAGATGAAAATAAAAAGACCTTAAAAATAGTTGAGAAACAAAAACTAAGTGAGTTTAAATTGAACGTAGATTATTTTAATCGAATTAAAGAAGGCTTCTATCAAGTAGTTAATTTAGGAACAGGTTCAGGATACGTAGACAGAAAATATAATGCGGTTGGAAAAACAGGAACCAGTGAATCGCTATTTGATAGCAATGGAGATGGAATAGGAGATGTCGAGACAATAACCAATTCATTTGCTATGTATGCGCCTCGTGATAACCCAAAATACAGCATGGTAGTTCTAAGTCCAAACGTAAGTCATTATAAGGGTAAAACTGACTTTTTTGCATACATTAACCGTTACATTAGTCAAGCAGTAAGTAATTATGTTTTAGAAAATTATTAAATGAATTTAATTGCTTCATGTCTTCAAATATTAAATGAGTTTCCAAAAAAAGAAAGGACTTCCTTTCTTTTTTTATGCATTTTTAGCAATTTCTAATAAATTCGCTTAGTGTTTCTAGACTTTCATGTATTTTTTTTCTTAAATTAAGATTTATAAGGACTTTTTTTGTATTAAGACCATTGAACCGTATTATTTAAACAAATTAGATAGACATTTTTCTTTTTTTATAGTAGAATACCCATTACAAAGCCACTAAGGGGTTGAAAGGTAGAATAAAGATGGAAAATTTATTTATTAGTCATTTAAATGAAAAAGATGTCAATCATTTTACAACAGACTTAGGATTATATTTACGAAAAAAAAGTGATGTCCCATTTAAAAAATTATGCAATTTGGCTACGAACGCGAACATTATTAAAATAGAAAATGAATATTTAACCGATGAAGACTATTTTAATTCTCTTAAAACCGAAAAAATACCACTTTCTAATTACGCCATTGATAAAAATAAAAACAACATTATTGTAGAAAGGTATCCTGTATTAAAAAAAGACGAACCCTATATATTTGTTGCTAACCACACGTGTCCCGAAGACATTGAAACGTTTCTTAATATAATAGAACGTAATGCTTATGTTGTCTTAGGATCCATTGAAACTTTAAAATACAATCCTGAAATGTATTTATTATGGTTAAATGGAATGATTCCTTTTGATATTTTAAATGAAGTGGAAAGAAAAGAACTACATGAAAAAATGAAAAGGGTCATTAAAACCAACAGTATTTTAATTTTTCCAGAAGGATCTCATAATTATAGCCCAAATAATATCATAAATAGCTTATTTGATGGTCCTGTTAATTTAGCTTTAGAGACAAAGAGAAAAATCGTTTTGCTAACCCTTGTTAAAGATAAAGAAAATAACGTAGCTTATATTGATGCCAGTCATCCAATTGATGTGACTAAATTGAAAATAAACAGCAAAGAGTATTATCCAAATGAGGAAAAAAATGAAAAATACTATGTAAAATCGATTTCTAGCTATTTAAGAGACCAAATGGCCACTTCTGTGTATTACATGATGGAAAGACATTTAGAAAACCTAACACGAAGAAATTACCGAGATATAGAGACTTATTTTAAATATCAATATATTTTTGATGCTTTTAGTGGTTTAAAATGGCGTCATGATTGTTTTGAAGCAGAATATTTAGTGAAGAAAACAAAAGAAGAAAAGAAGTATGAAGAGGTAGTCTCTACTTTAAGTCATTTAGGGGCTGATGAAGAAATGAAAAACGAATATAGAAACAAAAAAATAGACCTAGAAAATAAAGATGTGGCGCGTTACATGAGAGAATATTGGCTTCAAACCTATCAATCCGACGAATTAACAAGAAAATTAAAAAAAGTGGGGTAATGTAATATTTATCTCTCTTTTTGTTGAAAAAATGGTTTAATTATATTAATATTAATATTAAAGTAGGTGGTGCGTAGTGATTGAATTTGAAATTCCTTTTGTTTGTTTAATTTTTACTACAGTAATAGCTTTGGTATTCTTTACGAAAAAGAAAGTAAAAATAAAAGAAAACTATTATTATAAAAGCATTCTTATCTTTACTCTTCTTGTAAACACCACGAATTTTGTTTCCCATTACTTAGCAAGTATTTATGCCAAAGGCGGTTTAACGCCTCAATTTCAATCCACATTTGCAAGTATTAATAAAGTCGGTTCGATATTTATTGTATTCATAACCATGAATATTTTGGCTTATATTCTCTACATTAGTTCTTCAAGCTTTCGTAAAAACTTTCTTCGAAATAATAGAATTTTTGCTTTAATAGGCATAGGTATAGGCATTTTAATTTTTCTTTTAGATTTTGAAGTCTATCAAATAGGGGGAATAACAAGTGGCAAAGGTTCCTCTGTTATTTTAACTTTTAGTGTCGCATTTATTAATTTAATACTCGCATTTATTATTGCTTTAGGAAACATAAAAAAGTATGATAAAAGATACAACGCTATTTATTTTATCATTCCTTTAATTTTTTTATTAGGCGTATTTGTTTTATTTCATCCTCAATTTAATATTTATGACTTAATATTGAGTCTACTTTGTTACATTATGTATTTTACAATTGAAAACCCTGATATTAAATTATTAAATGAAGTCACATTAGCTAAAAACGAATTAGAGCAAGCCAATAAAGTAAAAAGTCATTTTATATCAAGTATGTCTCATGAAATCAGAACACCTGTTAATGCCATTGTCGGTTTTAGTGAACTGATCGATTACGCGGATACCTTAGAAGAAGCGAAAGAAAATAGTAAAGACATTCGTAACGCCTCAGAAGATTTATTAAAAATAACCAATCAAATTTTTTCTCTTTACGCTTTAGAAAAAGAAAACAATGATTTGATTTTAGAAAGTTTTAATCCAAAAGAAACCATTAAAAGTGTTTGTGAGTTATACAAAAATAAAATTGAAAACAAAAACATTCAATTCATTGTAAAAATAGAAGAAATGAACAACCTTATTGGTAATGAAAAAATGATCAAAAAAATAATCGCTCAAATATTAGATAACGCTTATAAATTTACCAATGAAGGAAAAATTGAACTGATAGCAGACTTTAAGAATGAACAACTTCAAGTAGAAATAAAAGATACTGGAATCGGTATCAACGAAAAAGACTTAAAGGAAATCTTTATCCCTTTTAAAAAAAGCACCGAAACAAAAAATACCATTTATTCAGGTGTAGGAGTGGGGTTATCCATCACGAAAATATTATTAGATAAAATGGGTGGGGAGATAAAAATCGATTCTAAATACAAAAAAGGAACCCAAGTAAAAATAAAAATGAAAGTAAGTGAGGTAGTGAAATGAAAATATTAATCGTAGATGATTCTTTAATTAACTTAAAAGTAGAGCAAAAAATGTTAGAAAAATTAAATTGCAGAGTAGAAACCGCTTTGAGTGGTGAAGAATGTTTAGAAAAAGTCAAAGAAACCACTTATGATTTAATCTTTATGGACATCATGATGCCCAATATGGATGGCGTAGAAACCTTTAAAAAATTACAATTGCTAGAAAACTTTAACACACCAGTAGTAACTTTAACGGCTGATGTTGAAAACGATGCAAAAGAAAGATATTTAAAAATAGGCTTCAACGACTATTTAAGTAAACCAGCTAGTATGGATCAATTGAAACAAGTTCTAAATAATTATGAGAGCTAAAAAGATTTGAGATATATGGTAAAAGATTAGAAACATTAAATTTGATAAATAAAGAATTTAGTAAAGGAGAAAGCACACAAGAAAAATAAAGTGCTTTTAAAAAAAGGAAAAAACCAATTTTATGTCTATAGATAATAGTAGGGAGGCATAAAATGCAAGAGTTTAAAATCCTCTATCTTAAAGATAGTTTAATCAAAAAAATATTAGGGAGTGAAGATAAGAATATCAGAAATTATGTAGCAAGAATTATTGCTCATACCACGGGGATTCCTATAGAAGAATTCAAAGATAATTTAGAATTAGTGCACCCTGATATTGGAAGCAATATCCATATTGTCAATTCAATTGGAGATGTTCCTTTTTATAACGAAAAAAAATATTTTGGCATTGAAATTAATTACAGTAGAAGTACGACGTTTAAAGTAAAAAGCATGACCTATTTATTCCAATTAACGTTAAGACAAGTTACAAATTCTAAAAAGTACAAAGAGATAAAACCAGTAACTATGATTAATATTAATACTGTAGATGTGTATCTATAAAGGAGATAATGAAGTAAAAATGGTAAAAGAAAATATTAAAAGTAATACTCAAATTTTCGATGAAATGTTTTATTGTAGTGCTGAAGAATTACAAAGACAAATTGATGAAGAAATGAAAGAAGAAGGATTGAAAGAAGGATTAAGGGAAGGCTTAAAAGAAGGCGCAAAACAAAATTCAATCGAAATTGCGAAGAAAATGATAAAAGAAAAATTTGATACAGAAACGATTATTAAATTAACTGGATTAACGAAGGAAGAAATAAAAGACATGTTTAAAACAGAATAAATGATAAAAAAAGTTTGAAAAAATAGAATTTATCCCTTATAATACATATAGATTAATTAGAAAGCGAGGTATCTTACATGGCAAAAAATCTCAACCGAGTATTTTTTGGTCTTAAATGTACAGAATGTGGATACTCAAGAAGACCAAAAATAAAAAACAAAAAGAATGATCCAGATAAAATGGAATTTCATCTTTATTGTAAAAAATGCAAAAAGGCAACCATTTTTAAAGAAACAAAATTAGGAAAATAAAGGAGGCACTTTAAATGAATGTTAGTGTTAATGATATTAAGAACGGTATGACCATTATGGTAGAAGGAGCTCCTTGTGTCGTTCAAGACTTTTCTCACGTAAAACCTGGAAAAGGTGCAGCTTTTGTAAAAATGAAGTTAAAGAATTTAAAAACAGGTTCTATTACTGAAGTCTCTTTTAACTCTGGGACTAAAGTAGATAAAGCTCACGTTACAAAATCTCCAATGCAATATTTATATGAAAGTGGAGAAAACTATGTATTTATGGATACAAATACTTATGAACAAGTAGAAATCAATTCTAGTGTTTTAGGAGAAGATAAGAAATTTTTAAAAGAAAACTTAGAAATTTTAATTGACTTCTATGAAGGAGAAATCATTGGAATCACTTTACCAGAAAAAATTGAATTTGTAGTAACAGAGACAGAACCAGCCGTTAAAGGAAATACCGCCAATAATGCAATGAAAGATGCAACATTAGAAACGGGGTATAAAGTGAAAGTTCCTCTATTTATTGAGACTGGCGAAAGCATTATCGTTTCAACAAAAGATGGAAAATATTCAAGTAGAGCCTAAGCTCTTTTTTTTTGTCGAATTTTGTGCTATAGTCTAATTAAAATAGGTGAAGTTTATGAGAGAAAATATTAAAATGTTTAAAACGTGGTACAACTTAGCAAAACCTCATAAAGGGTATTGGATTTATCAATTCGTAACCGTTGCTATACCAAGCGTTTGTTTATTATCTGAAGCCATGTTTGCCGCTAAAGTAACAACAAGTTTAGCTGATAGTAATTACAATATGGCTATTATTTGTACCAGTTTAGTCTTATTTTTTATGTTTCTAAGGGCTCTATCTTGGGATTTGAATTATCGAAACACGGTTCCTCTAGTTGGCGTTTCTTATAAAAACATTCAATCTCAAATATTTGAAAAAATAATTAAAGGCAAAGAAAAAAATTTTAGTATGCATTCTAAAGAAAAACTCATCAATATCTTTCATAGTGAAGTCTACGATGTAGCCAAGTTTTCGGATACCATTTGTAATAAATTTCGTTATTTATTTCAAATTATTCTAACCATAGGCTATATGTTTGGAATCAATATTCCAGTAGGATGTTTACTCATAGTCGTTCTTATAATGAACTACTTTATTACGGATCGCATAAATAACTCCATTAGTAAAGCCAATAAAAAAGTCAAAGAAACCATTGACGATGAATTTTTAGTTTTTTCTGAAATCATCGATTCAAAATACATGTTAGAAGATTTAAACATTACCAAAAAAATGAAAGATAAGTACCGAAAAAGTAATGATAACTTTTTAAAAGCCAAACACGAATTGACCGTAAAAACATCCTATTTAGATCATTATTTTTTCTTATTTTGTCGAATCGTTATTTACGTGGGTACATTATTTTTAGTTTTTTTACTTTCTCATGATTTAGTTACATTAACTGTTTATTTTGTTATTGTCTCTTATCTCACAGATAGTGTAACCAATAGTATTGATTTTTTAAGTATTTTAAAAGAGCTCAAAAATGCTTATGTCGCTACTAATCGTGTAAGCATCATTTTAAATTTTGACTTAAAAGAAGAACTCCCTATAGGAAACTTAAATAAAGACGACATAGAAGGCGAAATCGACTTTGTAGATGTGTCCTATAAACCTACAAAAGAAGATATTGGCTTATCAGAAATAAAAAATATTAATTTTCATATCCCTAGTAATAAAATAGTATTATTTAAAGGAACAAGAAGTAGTGGGAAAAGAACCATCTTTTACCTAATGAGAAGAGTTATTGCCCCAAACAGTGGAAATTGTTACATCGATAAAATTAACATTATGGACTTTAATAAAAAAGTATATCGCACTAATATTAATTACATTGTAACTAAACCTTACTTTTATGATGGCACAGTTTATAGTAATCTAAAATTAATTTGTAACAATAAAGAAAAAATAATTGAAACTTTAAAAAGTGTAACCTTATTTGATGACATAATAAAAAAAGGAGGATTGGAAACCCAGATTAAGGATTTATCCCTAAGAGAAAGTTATCTTCTTTCTTTCGCTAGACTTCTTTTAACAAATAGTGAAATATTAGTCCTATATGAATTTCCAAGTTATTTATCTAATAAAGATGAAGAACTTATTAAAAAAGTTTTAAAAAACTTTAAAGGAAAGAAAACCATTATTATTTTTTCAGCAAATGAAAATTGTAAAGAAATTGCAGATAAAGTTTATTACATAGAAAAAGGAGAAATTAAATAAATTAGTTTCTCTTTTTATTATTTAATCTTGATCTTATTTGATTGTCTAATGCAGAAAATAACAACTTACCACTAGAATATTCATAATTTTTCAATTCTTTATCTAAATTGATATGATCAATAATTTCTATAACTTCTGGCTTTAATAAAGAAAAATACATTTCTTTTTCTAGAACACAATTATAGTTTAAATCAATACACTGATTTTGATAAACACTAAAAGAATGATAATACTGTCCTAAAAAAGCTTGTGGACATAAGACTGTAAATGCTTGACTATTTTCTAAGTTTTTACATATTTCATAAGTACTGTCATGACAACAGTCTGAAAGCTTTTGACTTTGCGCAAGTTTTTCTAAAGACGAATACTCTAGTTCATGAAAATAAAGAGGAGCTTTTTGAAATAGAAATTTTTCTTTTCCTAAGTCAATTTTGTAAAAATCCTTCTCTTTTTTTATATCCGTTATAAAAGGAGAGCGCTTATAACACTCAATAAAATAATTTTCTGTATTGGAATAAGTAGCATTACAAATAGAAGAAATAAAAAGTAAAATCGAATGTGAGAATCGATAATGATATTTTTCTAATAAATGATAAAATAATTCAATATTTTGGTTATGATCTAAAATTTTAAAATGTAGGGTATTAAATAATTCTTCATACCCAATGAAAGAATTGTCTAATTGCAGATCGTTAGTGTACTTTTGATAGTCAGTAAGAATAGCCTTAAAAAGTTCTAGATTGCTTTTATTATACTTTCCTTCATAAAGATATTTTATTTTTTTGTATATTGTATCCTAGACTTTGTATTCTAAATAAAAAAAGAACTGATTTCAAGTTCAACTGACTTTAAATTGTAAAATTCTTTTGTTTTCTTTTTGAAATAAACCATTAGTATCCAGTTCATTTACAGAATTTTTAATTCTCTTTTCTAAATCGCAAAATTCCATCGAATAATCTGAAAACTTTTGTTGTTGAGCTGGAAAAATAGGATAAAACAAAGCAATGGTTTCGTCTAAGTAATCTTCAAGTTTAGAAGGAGTAAAAGCCCCTTTAGTAGTTAACAAATTATGAAAGCGATCAATATCTTTAGTAAGATTTGTAATCCAATCATCATTTAAAATCTTTTCCATATAAATGAGTTGAGCTTTCCTTTTTTCTAATAAACCTTTTTTAAAATCTAAGAGATGAACGCGTCTTTTAATAGAATCACTAAAAGGTTGCAAATCAAAACCACAACCAGGTACGTCTTCAACAGTATCATGAAGCAATCCTGTGGCCCAAGCTTCATCATTTATAATCCCTCTATTTTTAAAATAAGTGGCTACAAAAAGTGGGTGACTAATATAGGGAAGACCATTCCCCCGACGATACTTTCCTTCATGAACCCGTTTTGCAAATGGCAACGCTTTTTGGGTATTTACAAATCCCAACTTATAACTTAATTCTTCTAACTCTTGATACATCTTTTCTACATCTTCCAAACTCATACAACGAACCTTCCTTTACTTGACAATATAACACAACTTTTTTTATAATAAAAATATATATAACTTATAGTTATTATAATAAGGAGTTATAATGAATTTAGATTGGTGGAACTTATTTTATGAGGTAGCAATCTCAAAAAGCATATCAAAAGCTAGTAAAAAATTAAATATTTCTCAACCAGCCATTACAAATCAAATCAAAAAATTAGAAGAACACTTAAATTGTAAATTATTTTTTAGAAGTCAAAAAGGAGTTTTTTTAACACCCGCTGGAGAGCTGATTTTTAACGATATAAAAAATGGATTAAATGCCTTCGACATGGCCGAAAAAAAATTGATGGATAACGATAAAAATTTAAAAACAACCATTCGAATTGGTATCTCAACCACTTTAACCAAAACCTACTTAATGAAATATATAAAAGCATTTCACAAAAAATACAACGAAGTAATATTTGAAATAAGTACTGATCCTACCATGATATTAAAAGAAGAACTGAAAAAAGGAAAAATAGATTTTATTGTTGCTAAATTTCCTTTTAAAATCAATGATGAATTTTCTTATATCAAGATTGGAGAAATGCAAGACATTTTTATTATTAATAAAGACTATAAAGAATTAATAAATAAAACCATTAATATAAAAGAACTGACCAATTACCCGATATTAATTCAAAAGAAACCCTCAAGTTCCCGAGAATATTTTGAAACATTTTGTGAGAAAAATAAAATAAAACTTCATAGCGTTATGGAAATATCCAGTTCAAATCTTTTAATTGAATTTACAAAAATAGGGTATGGAATAGGAGTGGTAACCAAACAATATGTCAAAAAAGAACTAGAAAATCATGAATTATTTGAACTAATGACAACACCCACTTTCCCCAAAAGAGACTTTGGTATCATTGCTTTAAAAAATGATTATTTATCCAAAGGAAGCCATTTGTTTATTGAATCTTTATTAAAAAAAGAAAAGAAATAAAAAATGTATGCTATACTTGAATATATAAAGTTATATGGAGGAAGTATGAAAAAAATAATTTTAGTAGATGGGAACAACTTGCTATTTCGTAGTTATTACGCTACCGCTTATTCAGGCTCGATGATGAAAAATTCCAAAGGGTTTCCCACCAATGCCATTTATGGTTTTGTATCAATGATTTATAAAATCATTGAGGAAGAAAATCCAGAATACATGGCCGTTGCCTTTGACATAGGAAAGAACTTTCGAAAAGAAAAATACGCGTTTTATAAAGAAGGAAGAAAAGATACCCCAAACGAACTAATTATGCAGATGCCTTATGCCAGAAAAATATTAAGCGCTATGGGTATCAAATACTTTGAATTAGAACCTTATGAAGCGGACGACATTATTGGGACGCTTTCTAAAAAAGTGGTGGAGGACCCAGAATTTATTGGAACCATTGTTTCAAGTGATCGAGACCTTTTACAATTAATCAATGAACAAATTGATGTTAAACTTTTAAAACAAAAAGGGCACATACGTTACAACCCGATCACTTTCTTTGCGGACTTTCAAATCGAACCGATAAACATCATTGACTTAAAAGCATTAGCAGGAGACGCATCCGATAACATTCCTGGTGTAAAAGGCATTGGTGAAAAAACAGCTCTTAACTTACTTGCAACCTATAAAACCATTGAAAATCTTTATGAACATATTGATGAAGTCAAAGGAAAAGCCAAAGAAAAATTAGAAATCGATAAAGCAAACGCCTTTATGAGTAAAGAAATTGCAACAATTTATAATGACGTCCCATTGGAAATTAAAGATTTAAACGACTTAAAATACATTCCTACCGAAAGCACCGACTTAACTTTAATTTTTGAAGAACTGGAGTTTTATTCTTTCTTAAAAAAAATGAATAAACAAGAAAAAGCAAAAGAAATAAAAAACTTGAAAATGGTCCAGTCCGTTGAAGACATTAAACTCGAAAATACAGTGGCTTTTTATCTTGAATTAGACGCTCCAAATTACCATCAAGCGAACCTTTTAGGGCTTTCTTTAAGTGACCAAAATAACACGTATTACATTGAACCCACCTTGATTGAAAAAGTTCTTCCCTTATTAGAAGGAAAAACACTTTTAACCTTCGACTTGAAAAAAAATAAAGTAGCGTTAAATAAATTGAAATTACAATTACCAGAAGTAAACTATGATTTAATGCTAGCGAGCTACTTACTGAATTATAACATTAAAGATGACTTAGCTTATTTAATGAAACCAGAAGGCTACGATGTCCCTTTTTATGAAGAACTAATTTCTGACAAAGCGCTCGATAAAGAGAAATTGGCTCAAATTCTTGCCCTTAAAAGCTTATACATTTTGGATACAAAAGAAAAATACATGGCAAGTCTTAGAAAAGAAGAGAGCTTAGACTTATTTGAAAACATTGAAATGCCTCTTGCTAGTGTTTTAACCTCGATGGAAACAACTGGTGTAAAATTAGATAAAAGCGTTTTAGATGAAATGAAAGAAGAATTGAAAGTTAAAATTGATGCCATAACACATGAGATTTATAATTTAGTAGGAGAAGAATTTAATATTGCTAGCACCAAACAACTTGGAGAAATTCTTTTCATAAAATTAGGCCTTCCTGGAGGGGTTAAAACCCAAAAAGGTTATAAAACCGATGCCAAAGTGATGCATAAATTATTAAATGAACACCCAGTCATCGCTAAAGTTTTAGAATACCGTAATTTAACAAAAATCTATTCGACTTATGTTGAAGGTTTAGAAAACTTTATTGATACAGATGGCAAAGTCCATACGATTTTTAAGCAAACCTTAACAAGAACTGGCCGACTTTCTTCCGTAGAACCAAACATTCAAAACATTCCTGTTAAAGACGAAGAAGGAAGAAAAATAAGAAAAGCCTTTTTACCAAGCAACGACTTATTTTTTAGTGCCGATTACTCTCAAATTGAACTTCGAATATTAGCTCACATTTCTGATTGCCAAGAACTCATTGATACCTTTAATAATGATGGTGACATTCACACCAAAGTAGCAAGTGACATCTATGGTGTATCAGAAGTAGAAGTCAGTAAAAACATGCGTTCAACCGCTAAAGCCGTTATTTTTGGAATTGTCTACGGAATTAGTGGTTTTGGTTTAGGAGAAAACTTAGAAATGGAGACCAAAGAAGCCAAAAAGTTTATTCAAAAATACTATGAGCTCTACCCTGGAGTCAAAAATTATATGGATAATATTGTAAAAGAAGCTTATATGGAAGGCTCAGTTAGAACTCTTTTCAATCGAAAAAGAGTGATTGAAGAATTAAATTCAGGTAATTATATGGTGCGTCAAGCTGGAGAAAGAATCGCATTAAACACTCCAATTCAAGGAACCAGTGCAGACATCATTAAAAAGGCTATGATTGATATTTATAAAGAATTAGAAAATCAAAACTTAAAAAGCAAAATTGTCATCCAAGTTCATGATGAACTGATTATTGACCTAGTCGAAAGTGAAAAAGAACAAGTAACTGCTATTGTAAACGAAAAAATGATGAACGCGATAAACTTAAAAGTTCCTCTAAAAGTAAGCAATGATTATGGAAGCAATTGGTATGAAACAAAATAAAGTTCTCTTAACAGGTTTTAAAAAAAGTAGTTCAAAAGATTTATTGAATAAAATTTCAGATTATTATGATAAATTTTTATTCTCAAACAACTATACAACAATTATTAAAGAAATGAGCGGTCTATTGGATAGAAAAAAGTACGATTATGTCATCATGTTTGGCCAAAAACCCTTAACTAAAAAATTATCAATAGAATTAATAGGTAAACAAAAGGATAAAACAGTAGAAACAACATTTTGCGTAGAAAAACTGACTAAAGTTTTAGAAGAAAACCAAATTGACTATCGATTAAGTGAAAATCCTGGGACCTCTTATTGTAACTTTGTTTACTATAACGTTTTAAAACGGTTGGAAGAAAGCGACACGAAAGCAATTTTTATTCATATACCTTATAAAAATAATTTTGTTCAAATGGAAGACCTGACCAAAATGTTCAATCAAGAATAAAGAAAGAAACAAATAAGGAGGAATCGTATGGAAACGATAATAAAAAAGTTAAATACATCATTAATAGACATCGAACCTGTAATGGAGTATTTAAGACAGTTTCATAAATTTAAAATAACAAATGAAGATATAAATGACACCGATGGTGAAATTGTGTTACAAGGTCAAGAAGATAAAATAAAAATTGTATTTGTGAAAATCGAGGATAATAAATGGTGGAGTATCTATCGTTTTCATTCTAACGGCATAAAATACGAACAAATTGATGTAATGATTTACAATCAAACTCAACCAAAAGGACATAATAGAATAATAAAATATTCTGGGCACATCGAAGAGAATAACTATTCACATATCATGGTAAGTTCCTATTCTTATTTAAATGATGAATTTGTGAGGAGTCGGAAAAAAGTTAGAGTAGTGCCAGTGGAAGATTTGGAAAAAATTCAATATTGTGAAGATATGAATTTGACAGAACTAATCTTTATGACAGATAAGAAAAGTTCTACATAATACAGAAAGAATATGAAGAAAACAATCCATTAGAATTGAAACTGAAAAAATATAAGTAGTAGGAGGAAACATGCCAGAAATTGCTGAAGTAGAAACCGTAAGAAACACATTAAAAAAACAGATTTTAAATAAAAAAATGACGAATGTTCAAATTTTATATGGAAAAATGATTGAAGGGGATCGAGAACATTTTAAACAAAATTTAATAAACAACGAATTTATTGATATTAAACGAAGAGGTAAGTGGTTAATATTTGAATTACACGACTATTATTTATTAAGTCACTTAAGAATGGAAGGAAAATTTTTTATTAAAAATAAAAAGGACGAAATTGTAAAACATGAACATATTATTTTTACCTTTGAAGATGAAAGTGAACTCAGATACCATGATACTCGGAAATTTGGACGAATGAACTTAATTAAAAAAGAGGAGTTAGAAAAAACAGAGGCCATCCAAAAACAAGGCTTTGAACCTGTCGAAAAAGAATTAACAAGCGAGTATTTATTAGAAAAATTCAAAAATAAAAAACTACCCATAAAAAGCGTATTACTTGACCAAACCATAATCAGTGGACTTGGAAACATTTATGCCAATGAAGTGTTGTTTGCATCAAAAATCAATCCATTTAAAAGTGCTTGTAAAATTACAAAAGAAGAAGCTCAGAATATAGTCGATACATCTAAAACAATTATTGAAAAAGCGATTTCTTTAGGTGGTACAACCATTAAAAGCTATACCTCTAGTTTAGGGGTTACAGGGAGATTTCAAAATAATTTAAATGTTCATAAAAAAGAAAACGAGCCTTGTACAAGATGTAAAACGAAAATAAAAAATGAAAAAATCAATGGGAGAAGTACTTATTATTGTCCCAATTGTCAGAAAAAATGAATTTTATAGTTAGCTATTGATAAACGAAGTGAATGGAGAATTATACTATTTTTTAGGATGAATTTATCGATTTTTAAACCGTAAATGCCAGAAATATTGAAGTATGATTTTAAGTTGTGTTTTAATTGTAAACATCAAAGCACAAAATATTATAAAATATAAAAAGATAAAAATTAAAGTAAAAAAAGTGTAAATTTGTAAATTACACTTTTTTAAGCTCTTTTTTTACATTCTTGATAAATGTAGTTAGTTGTTTTAACGTCTTCAATACTACGATGAGAACCAAAATCCAAATGAAAATACTTTTTTAAAGTTTCTAATTTATAATTAAAAGCTTTTGGAATATATTTTCTAGCCAATTCTACAGTATCAAAAGACTCATTTTTTAAAGGCTCTAAACTTAATTTTTTTAAGCTCTCATTAATAAACCCTAAATCAAAAGCAACATTATGTCCAACTAACGGAAAATCTTTGATAAAATTTAAAAAATCAGGCAAAACCTCTTGAATTGTTTTTTCATTTTTAACCATTTCATCGGTAATGCCTGTAATGGTGGTAATAATTTCAGGAATGGGCATTTCTGGATAAATTAAAACATTAAATTCTTCAACAAGTTCATTATTAACATATTTTAGTGCTCCAATTTCGATAATACGATCAGTTGTTGCCTCTAAACCAGTCGTCTCAACATCAAAAACCACATAATCATCTACAAAATTTTTCATACATCTCTTCTTTCTAATAACCTATTATAATGAACCGATTAAACTTTGTCAAAAATAATTGGTTGATTTTTAACTTCAAAGTCATACGTTTTCTCATTAGTAATTAAATCATATAAAAGAGAAGCTTTTTCTTCAAATTCATAAAGTTTAGAATTTTTATTTACTTTTAAAGGAAGTGCTATTTTCTTTTTTATTTGATTTAAGTAAACTTTGCCTCGTTCATTAAAGCCTAATATTTGTATAAAATCAAAAGAAATTTGTTGATTAATATTTTTAGTTATACCAAGTAAAATATGGATAAGCATTCTTCTTATTTTGTTATAAGTATAACGTTTTGTTTTAACACGACTAATAAACTCTTCTAAATTGTTACATGATTTAATCATTTTTTTTAGTCTTTTTTCGATACCTTCATCGACGTCTAAATAATCATTTAAATGATGAGAGGTTAAAATTTTAGACTTGATTAAAAGAAAAAGAGTCTGTTGATCCACATTTTTTATAAGAGAGACACAAGAAGGGGGAATATAAGCTTTAATATCTTGTTTTAATTTTAATTTATTCCTTATATTACTAGCGCTAATTATCTTTTCATTACTATGTAAATCATGATAATCATTCGTTCTTTTTATCGTCTCTAAGGAAATAGGAAACTGATTTTTTATAATGGCTTTAGCATAACTTATCCCCAATAAATCGTTTGGGGTATAAAGAATGTCTTCATTAATACTTTTAGCTAACGCCGTAGGGTAATTAACCCCTGTTTTTAAATGACTTTGAACCTTATCATTAAAATCGTTTTCTAACTGAGTAGAAGCAATGTGAGTGATTTTTTTTATATCATGACATTCACTTCCAAAAATAACTTTCTCGACATGAAATTGATTTAAAAGAAAAAGAGCTTTTTCACTAAAAATATCCGCTGCTTGTGTACCATAAACAACAGGCAAAGCAACAACTAAGTCAATACCATGTAAGAGACTTAAACGCGTTTTATCTTCTTTCGTCAAGACACTTACTTCGCCACGTTGTAGAAAGTAGCCATTCAAAACTAAGAGAAGTAACGAATCAGGGTAGCGTTTTTTTATTTCATTGATATGATAGAAATGACCATTATGAAAGGGATTATATTCACCAATTAGACCAATAATATCCATAAAAATTTTCCTCCCCAAATTCAATTTTTTATATTATAATATACTTAGGTGAAATTATGAATATAAATTTAAGTAAAATTCCTGAAACAGGGCTAATCGTAGATGAAAAGATAGAATTAAGTAAAGACCTTTATGAAAAAACCGAAATTGAAGAAATTAAAAATTTGCATATAAAGGGAAGCGTTCGTTACGATTATGAAGGAATTTTAAATCTGAATTTAGAAGCACAAGGCATTTTTGTTTTACCCGATGCCCTAACATTAGAACCCATTGATTATCCTTTTACATCTCAAATTGATGAAAAAATTGAAAATATTGAAGAATATTGTGGTTCTTTTTATGAAAAAAGTAAAAATTCTCTTGATATTAGTGAAATTTTATGGGAAAATATTGTACTAGAGATTCCCATAAGTGTCACAAATCATAAAAGTGAAGACTTATTATTAAAAGGAAATGGTTGGGAACTAGTAAATGAAAACAAAGAAGAAATTGACCCAAGATTAGCTAAATTAAAAGAGCTACTGGATGAAGGAAAGGAATGAAGTTTTGTATGTTACAATTGGATATTCAAAGATTTGCTGTTCCATTTAGAAGAACAAGTAAAACTAAAAAAAGAATGCGCCGTACTCATTTAAAAAAAGAAGTTGGAGCAATTGAAAAATGTTCAAAATGTGGTGCAGCTATTAGACCACATCGTGCATGCTTAAAATGTGGAAATTACAAAAATAAAGAAGTAATTAAAACAACAGTAGAAGAGTAACCGAAAACGGTACTTTTTTTTTGCCTTTAAAATGTCAAATCTTTTATATTTTTTATGAAAATCTATTTACTTTTTTAACTAGATTGTGTAATATAGTGGTAGACAGTGGTACATAGTGGAAGAAAGTGGGTGATAAAATGTTTATGGGCGAATATCATCATACCATTGATGATAAATCAAGGCTCGTGCTTCCTAGTAAATTTCGCACAATGCTTGGTGACAAATTTATTGTGGCACGGGGTTTTGAAAAATGTTTGTATGTTTACTCAATTGCGGAATGGGGAAAACTCGAAAACAAACTTAAAACTCTACCTTTTACAAAATCAACCGCCCGAACATTTATGAGAACCTTCTTTTCTGGTGCTACTGAATGCGAGTTCGATCGTCAAGGAAGAACGTCGCTTACCTCCCCACTAGTTAGCTATGCTGGTTTAACAAAAGATTGTGTTGTAATCGGCGCTAACGACCGTATTGAAATATGGGATTTAGAGGAATGGAACAAATTGATGGAAGAAACGAGAGATAAACTTTCTGAAATTGCTGAAAATTTATTTATGGAGGAGAGTTTATGAAGCATTATTCTGTACTCTTAAACGAAGCCATTGAGGGATTAAATTTAAAAGAAGAGGGCATTTATGTTGATGGAACCTTAGGATTGGCTGGTCATAGTAAAGAAATCTTAAAAAGAATTCCTAAAGGAAAACTTTATGCCTTTGATGCCGATGAAGAAGCCATTAAAATCGCCAATCAAAATTTACAAAAAGTAGGGACAAACTATAAAATCTTTCATAGCAATTTCAAAGACTTAAAAGAAAAATTAGAAGAAGAAAAAATAGAACAAGTTGATGGAATCCTTTTTGATTTAGGGGTTTCCAGTCCTCAAATCGATACCGATAGAAGAGGGTTTTCATTCATGCATGAAGGGAAGCTAGACATGCGAATGGATACCTCAAAACCTTTAAGCGCTTGGCATGTGGTAAACGAATACGAAGAAAGCAAATTAACCCATATCTTTTATACTTATGGTGAAGAAGAAAGAAGCAAAGCCATTGCTAAAGAAATCATAAAAAAAAGAACGGAAAAAACAATTGATACCACCAAAGAATTAGTAACAGTGATCGAATCAGCAGTGGGGGCTAAATATTTTTACAACAAACACCCTGAAAGAAAAATATTTCAAGCCATACGAATCGAAGTAAACGATGAATTAAACAGTTTAGAAATGGTTTTACCGATTGCCATTTCATTACTCAAAAAAGGGGGGCGTCTTGCCGTTATTACCTTTCATTCATTAGAAGATCGCATTGTAAAAAACATCTTTAAAAAATACAGTGAAATCGATGAATTAGTAAAAGGATTACCCCAAATTCCAGACGATTACAAACCTTTGATTCACTTAGTAAATAAAAAGCCTATTTTACCAAGCAGTAAAGAATTAGAAGAAAACAGTCGTAGTAAAAGTAGCAAATTAAGAATAATAGAAAGGAATTGAATAATGACTAAAAATAAGAATTTAAAAAAAATTACCATTATTAGAGGCGAAAAAATACTATATTTTTTATTAATCCTATTAGTAATAGCAGTACCCATTTCTAATGTTTTTATCAAAGCACTTTTATCTGAATCAAATATTGAAGTAGAACAATTGAAATCTAAAATTGATAAGCAAACAAATTTAAATGAAGGGTTGAGTATGCAAATCAACGAATTAGCCTCTCTTGATAAAATTCAAGAAGTTGCAAAAAATATTGGTTTATCCTATAATAATGATAACATTAAAGTCATCAACGATTAATTAAAAGGAGAAAAAAATGAAGAGAAGAAATATGGTCCATTATAATCTAAAATTAACCATGCTAGGCATCTCTTTTTTATTTGTCTTAATAATGGCTAAACTGATTTATGTGGCTGTATCAGATAATGTCGATGGAATCGATTTAAAAGCTTTTGCTGATAATCGAAACACCGAGCATAAAACCTTATATGCCAGTCGAGGAACCATATTCGATAATAATGGCAACGAACTAGCCGTTGATGCGAATTCTTACACTGTGATTGCTTACTTATCAGAAACGAGAACCAAAGACGTTAGTCATCCAAATCATGTCGTGGATAAAGAACACACCGCGAAATCATTAGCACCGGTTTTAGAAATGGAAGAAAGCACTTTATTAGAAAGATTATCCCGAGAAAATCTATACCAAATTAATTTAAAACTAGGCATCTCTGAAAATAAAAAAAACGAAATCATTGCTCTAGACTTACCAGGTATTGATTTTGTAAGAAGCACCAAAAGATACTATCCTTATGGTAATTATGCCTCTTATATTTTAGGGTACGCCCTCACCGATGATTATGGCGAAATTGATGGTAAAATGGGTCTAGAATCATATTATAACGATACCTTGAAAGGGGAGAATGGCTGGACCGAATACCAAAAAGATGCTTATGGTTATCAAATGCCTACTTCGACGCCTATTGGAGAAGAGAGTACAAGTGGCTCCGATATTTATTTGACTCTTGATCAAGACATTCAACTTATATTAGAAAATGCAATTAATCAGTTAGAAGACAACTACCAATTTTCATGGGCAACCCTTACCGTCATGAACGCCAAAACGGGTGCTATTTTAGGAAGCGCCAATAACCCTAATTTTGATTTAAATACTCGTGAAGATTTAGAAAGTTATTTAAATCCTTTGGTCTCTTTCCAATACGAACCAGGAAGCGTTATGAAAATATTTTCTTTTATGGATGCCATAGAAGAAGGCATCTATGACGGAAGTAAAAAGTATTTATCAGGCTCTACCATCTTAAAAGATGGTACAAAAATCAATGACTTCAACAATAAAGGGTGGGGCGAAATTGATTTTGATACAGGTTTTGCTTATTCGAGTAACGTTGCCGCAACGCATCTTGCTTTAGAACTGGGAAGCAACAAACTAAAAGCCTTTTACGATACCTTAGGATTTGGTAAAAAAACGGGAATCAATCTCCCAGGCGAAGTAGAAGGAACCAATACCTTTATTTATGAAAGTGAATTAGCAACCGCGGCCTTTGGACAAGGAAGAATCACTGTAACACCTATACAAATGCTTCAAGCTCTTACTTCGATTGCTAATGATGGCGTAATGGTAAAACCCTATATCGTTTCTAAAATCATTAATGAAAAAGGGGAAACGACTTATGAAAACAATCGAACCGAAATCGCTAAGGTGGCAAGTAGTGAAACCATAAATAAAATTAAAGACTTAATGTATAAAGTCGTTTATGATGGCTTTGAATCCAGTAAAAAATTTGCTCCAAATAACGTGACTTTAATTGGTAAAACTGGAACCGCCCAAATTGCTAATCCTAAGGGTGGGGGATATTTAAAAGGTGATTACGATTACATCAAAAGTTTTGCTGGTCTTTTTCCTTATGAAGACCCAGAATACGTTGTATACATAGCAGTCAAACAACTGGTAGGAGAAACCAATGATATTGCTAAAATTGTCAATAACGTTGTGGGAGAAGTCGCTAAAAGTACCAATTTAGTAGAAAAAGAAAACGATGTAGATGAAACCAAAATCATGGCTTTAAGTGATTACATCTCCTCATTCGTCCTTACCACCACTGAAAAACTAAAACAGCAAGGATTTCAAGTGATTATTTTAGGAGAAGGCAACTATATAATCAATCAATATCCCCTAAAAAATCAACATGTATTGTATGGCTCCAAAGTATTTTTAGTCACCAATTCTATTTCTTATACTTTACCGGATGTTACAGGATGGAGTACCAATGAAATCGTTACCTTTTGTAACCTTTTAGGAATTCCTTATGTATTAAATGGTTATGGCAAGGTCGTAAGCACCAATTTAGTAACAGGAGCGCCTTTAAGTCCCAGCGAAATTTTAGAAATCAATTTAAGTATATAATCCACTTTGTAAAGAGTTGAAAATCAATTCTTTTTTTATTGAAATCAATTTGCTAAATATAAAATAATAGTGTATAATCTTAGTAAGAATAGAGGAAGTGCATAAGATATGAATTTACGCGTACACAATCCAGAAGTCGCTAGAATCCAAATAACCACTCATGAATTTGAGACCCATTTCATTAATGGTGAGCGACAAGTTGGAGACTTAAACGATTTTAATACACTTTATCAAGAATTAAAAAAATTAATTCAAGATTACAAAAAACTTTATTTAGAAGCAAGAGACGAAAGTACAAGAAAAGAATACGATACTTTTTTAGCTCAAGAAATAGATTTTTTAAATTTAATGAATGAAATCATGTCTAGTTTGGAAAATTATCATGATGTTGTAGGATTTGTTGAAGGACGAGAAATTAAAAAAGAGATGGAACAAGCCAGCAACATTATTAAATATCGCAACATTGAAAGACAAATTGCCATATTAAGAAGAATGAAAGGAAACATGCCCGATTCCTATAAAGAACAATATCAATCTTTATTAAACCATTACAAAAAGTTAAGAAAAGAAGTCATTGAATCAGAAGCTTATATCATTGAAAAATCTTCTACGGAATACAACACCATGGAAGTAACTACATCTAGTGATAAAAAGAAAAATTATTACACCATAGATCAAGAATTTTATAATAAACTTCCTTTAATTACGGATAAATGTAAATACATCGAATTGATTATTAATAACATTGAAAAAGTAAAAGGAAAAAAATCATTTGTCACATATTGTGGCGTTACGAAAGAAATTTCCACGAAACACGTTTGGAGATATCGTCAATACATTAGTTTATTAACCAATCTTTATAAAAAATACGAAGCAGAAGAAAAAGACTTAATCAAACAGGAAAATGAAAGAAGCAATACCGATGTTTGTGCTAGTCAGTATGCCAGTATTATTATAGCTTTGTATAAATTAGGATTTGAAGCGTTACCAATGATTAATCATCCCGATCGTGTCATGACCGTAACAAGTATTGATGGGAAAGAATTAACTATTTTAAAAAGTAGACTAGAAAAATTTGAAGAATTAATAAGTAAATACGCAGACTTAAAAAAATTGACACCTTATTTAGATGAAAAGAGCGACTTAATGGTGATTCAAGATATAGAAAAATATCAAAAAATACCAGAAAGAAAAAGAGCCATTTTTAATAAAATACGTTTTTTTGAATACAAAAAAGAAGATGAAAGAGTATTAAAAGAAATTGCAAAATTAAAAAAAGCTCTTTATGAATTATGTATGGCTGAAAAATTTGTTATCTTTGCAAACATGAAAGCCATCTTTAAAACGAGTGGTCTTCCAGAACAAATGAGCGTTTTCTACACAAACATTATGAGTAATGTTAATGGTTTTAGTGTCAGCTCTAAATACACCGATGAAGAAAAATTACAAGTGTTAACAGATATTCTATTAAAATTAGAAGACTATGAAAAAAGAAAAGAAGAAAATAAAATAAACTTGTCCCTTCCATTAATTATAGAAAATGCTTCTAATTTTCTAAAGAAAATGATATTAAATGTTAAACAAGTTTTAAGTGCACTACCAGGAAAAAATAAACAACATTTTAAGATCTTAAAGATACGAAAAGGTAAAAATAAAAATCATCTTTTAGAAAAAATCAAAGAGCAGTCCAGCTATATCGCCGCTTCTATTGGTATGACTGTATTTGCAGGATTAAGTTCCTTTGTTTCATCTTATGAAATCAATAAGAATTTAGGACTAAAAAAAGAACCCACCCCTCCATTAAAAGAGCCAACAGAAATAGATCGAGTTGTTGAAAAAATCACTCAAAGATTCAATGAAGGAAAAGAGTCTAGTGGCATAATAACTTACGATTACAATGGAATGATATTTGAACTCGATTCTAGTGCTCCAGATTTTGAAGATAAAAAGAAGGCCTTAGAAAGTAATGGAGCAGTAGAAATTAAACAAGAAAGAGGAGGAAGAGCTGCATGAAACCAATGGAACTTTACGATATCCTAACATTAGAAAACAATAAAGAATACACCATTGCTAATATGGTAGAATATAAAGATTCTACGTATTTGTATTTAATTGAAGTTGATGAAAACGAAGACATTATAGAAAATACCCAAACCATTGTTAGAAGAATTATTAAAGATGGCGAAGAGGCAGTTGAAAAAGTCACCAATAATGAAGAATATAAAGAAGTGGCTAAATTATTCTTTGATTTATTTAAAGATTTAGCAATCGAAGAATCAGACAATACAGATTCTGACAAATCGTAAAGGTTAAAGCTGCTGAAAAGTAGTCTTTTTCTTTAGATAATTAGATAAGATAAAAGGTGATGAATAATGGAAGAAACTTTGAAATTAAAATATCGTAGATATTGTACTAATCCTTTATGGTTTTATAAATTTATAGATGAGTGGAATAGTTTAACACTAAATAATCCTAAAAACATAAAAGAAGCAAAACTAGCAAAGATCACAACAATTAAAGAACAAGAACCAAAATTATATCAAATAATGATGGAGGACTTAAAAAATGACATACTCTGAGTTAATAGACAAACGTATAAAAGAAATAAATTCAGAAAAAACACAAATGTTTGTTAAATATTACAAAGAATTAAAAAGTATAATAAATGATAAAAAGTATAATCAAAGGATTCAAGATTTATTAATAAATTGGCTTCTTATAATTATAGAATTTTATAATCCGAATAAAGACATTTTAGAGCATACACTAGTAGAAGAATTTATTGAAAACAATTTGGAGTGTATAAGAAACCTTGACTATTTAAAAGTTTATACATTAGATGAAATACTCTGTGACCCAACAAATTTTTTTTATAATCAAATTATTAAAGTAGAACATAGTCAAATTAGTGCTAAGAACTTACGCTTAAAAAAGGAAGAAGAAAAATATGTAAGAGACCCAGAAGGAGAATATACTTTGTATTCTGCAGGAGTATGTACAAAAGAAATTCTGAATAAACCTTTAAGAATTAATTGTGGTATTGAATTATTAAACATAGAAGGAGATGTACAAAATTTACAACACGAATTACAACATTCTAAGCAGCAATTTTTCGGTTTTACTTATTCTAGTAAATACCCTTTTGCTTTTGAAATAAGGCTAATGCTAACCGAAGGAGATGCTATATATAGTGGAAATTTAATAGATGATTGGAATGAAAGAAATAGTTTTATTGACTATGAAAATATTCAAATAGCATACAATCTCTATTATCAACTTTATATACTTTTAATGTTGACTTTACCAAAAAATGTAAGAGATACGTGGAAAAAAAGTGACTTATTTTTTGATAAAATACCAGAGAAACAACAAGAATTTTTTATAGAACTTATGGCTTTAATTACTGTTATTCTTGCTAAAAATAATTCTAAATACACAGACAAAGACATAAAAGACTCTATTAATCTATGTCATCAGGAGTTTTCTGAAGAAAAATTGAATATATTTATAAATGAAAGAAAAAAAGAAAACGAAGAAAGAAAATATAGATATCTTAAAGAAATTCAAAAATTAAATGAGATATTAGAAAATCCTAAAGAATTCGAAAAATCTTATTTAGAATATAAAGAAAAAGTGGAGAATTATTATTATAATCTTTCTCCTGATAAACAAAAAAAAATTAAAAAAGAAATAGAGAAAAAACTAAACATGACTAAAGAAGAATATAAATTTGATTTAGAAAGTTCTATAGAAGTTTTGAAAAAAGAAATATGTGAATCAAAAGCAATAAGTAATGAAGAATACTTAAGGTATCAGTATAGTATAAAACTACCTTTAGCTATGGAAAAAATTTTTAATCAAAACTTAACTATAACAGCGCTTGTTCAGATTGCTATATCTAAAGTAAAAGAATTTTTAATATCTATTAATGATGCAGATTTATTAGAAAAATTAATAATTATAGAATCTTTCCAAAGAACAAAAGAAGAATTATGGAAAAGGTACAAATAAAAAATAGGAGAAAACTTATGAGATTAACCAAAAGATTTATTGTAAAAAGTTTAGATGAATTAGAGCTAAGCCCATCGATTCGTTATGAAAGATATTATATTAATGAAAACTTAAGAGTTCAAAAAAAAGAAAACATATTAGAAAAAGAAGTACTGAACGATCAAAATGAATGGATTGAAAAAGTAAAGATTTCAAATAAAGAGTTTGAAGCATTAAAGAGTCAAGCCAATCAAAAAATTATCAGAGACAGTTATCTTTATTTAAAAGACAAACGAGTATCAATAAAAAAGTATCTTGAAAAATTTAGTGGATTAAATCGTGTTGAAGTGAAATTTAATACTACAGAAGAACTAGAAAATTATCAAAAAGAATCTTGGATGGGAAAAGAAATAACATCTACACCTTTGGCTTTTGATAAAGACTTAAGTAAATTAACACAAAATGAATTTATAAATGAGTTAAGAAAAGCTTTAAAAGATTAAATATATAATTGATGGAAGGATAGTGTTAAATAAAAAACAAAGAATTAAAGTTCTCTGTTTTTTTGATTACACCAATTTTTTCCGTGAAGGATACGAGTTACAAGCATAGAAGAAGAGGTATCTCCCACCACATTAAGCATCGTAGCGGGGGCATCAATAATCGTTGCGATAATAGTAAGAATTGGAAGAGCTGAAATAGGAAAACCCATCAGCGTTAAAATAAGCATTTCAGAAATAGTCCCACCACCTACAGGTACAGCCGTGACCAATAAATTAGCTAAGAAAGCAGTAGTGATAATCTTACTAAAGGTACCAATACTATAAATATCAAGTTGAAACAAATAAACCAGAAACATAATTTTAAACACACTACCAATAATTGATCCGTCTTTATGAAAGCTCGTTCCTAAAGGAATCGTTGTCTCTGCAATATCATCTGGAATACCCATTTCTTTTGCAGCTTTGACATTAATGGGAATCGAAGCCGCAGAAGAACAGGTGGCAATAGAAGTGGCAGTAGGGGCAAAGATATGTTTCCAGAAAAGCTTAAATCCTTTTTTTCCACCTGAAAGGTAAGCGTACAAACTGTAAATAATAAAATAGAAAAGAATAGAAACGATAAGATAAATTACGAACGTTTTTAAGAAACCTGTAGCAATCGATTCACCGTAGGTTCCAATAAGTGAAGCAAAATAACAACCGAGCCCAATTGGTGCGTAAATAAAGCACAAATCAATTAACTTTAAAACTACCGTGTTTGCTGACTCTAGAAACTCTAAAAGGCGTTGGCCATCTTTCCCTGTTTTATTAATGGCAACTCCTACTAAAATAGCAAATAAAACAAGTGCAAGTAAATTTTCTTTTGACAGTAATTTATAAAAATCATTAGTACTAATCGCACTCACTGTTCGTTCTAATAGATTTAATTCTAATTCCGTGTCTTCGGTTTCATAAGTTTGTTCCATCACCACCGTATAAGAATCTGTCTTAACTAAAGGAACAAAAAGCGTTGTCGCTAAGCCGATGATCAAAGCAACAATAGACGTAATAAGAAACACAAAAACAATGCTAGATAAAAGCTTTCCTAATCTTTTAGGGGTTTTAATTTTTGCAATTGAAGTACAAACCGTCAAAAAAATAAGGGGAACAATTAAAACAAACATCAAATTCATAAAAAGCTCGCCAAACGGATTGAATACCGTCGCCTTTTCTTTTAAAACTAAACCAACGATACAACCCACTATTAAAGAGCCAAGTAAAAGTACCGTTTGTTTATAATTTTTTAAAAATTTTTTCATCTTTTTACACTCCTTTTGCTATTATCATATTCAAACCACCCAAAAAAGAACAGAATTTAAAATCCACACTTATTAAAAAAATAAGTTTATAAATCCACAATCTGTGATATAGTTTTAGTAGGTGGACTATGAACAAAGTATATATAAAAATGAACAATAACGAAGAGTACTTAAGCTTAGGAAATGTCTTTCGAATTATAAAAGAAGAAAGCAAAAGCAAATTGAATGCTTTACAATCCGAAATCTTTTATAGCTTATTTGATGAATACATCAATGACACCACCATTAATAACTATTGTGTGGGCGTAAGAGCAATAGGGGATGCTTACAAACAAATCATAATTCATAAACAGAAAAAGTATGAAAAAAAGAAAGAAAATATAAAAAGTATGGCTTTAAACTGTCTTCATATTTTAGAAGGAAGGCTTTTTGAAGACCTTTCAATAGAAGAAATAAATCAAAACAAAAGCTTTCAAAATTTAAGTGTGCGCTTCTATAACTTAAGTAAAAACGATCAAAATTGTTCTTATGACTTAAAAAATAAATTAAAAGAGGCATTAAGTGAAAAAAACTATTACGACATCTTTATCGAATGTGTCTTCTATGCTGTTTTACAAAACAAACAACCTTTATACGAAAAAGAACGTCAAAAAACAAAAATCGAAGCTCTATTACAAGACTCTTGCTTGAGTTACAAAGGATTAGAAGAGTATTTACTCTTAACTTTAAATGGAAACGTGAATCATGATTTTACCTTGAAAAAACTAGCCAGTGATGGAAACGTCTATGCCAGTTATGAAATGGGAATCAAAGAATACAATGGTTTAATTACTGGAAAGCCAAGATATGTGGAAGCGTATCGTTATTTATCCGTTGCCGCCGAAAGTCATCATGCGGGGGCTTTATACACCATTGGAAATATGTATTTGAAAAAGAAAATAGGTGAAAACCAAGAAGAGGAAGCTTACCACTATTTAAAGAAAGCCATGGATTTAGGGAGTGTTGCCGCAATCAACTCTATAGGTCTCATGTATTTAAAGGGTATTTATGTCGAAAAAAACTTAGAAAAAGCCAAAACACATTTTAAAGAAGCAGCTTCAAAAGAATGTGTATACGCTTGCAATAACTTAGGTAAAATACTGGAAAAAGAAAAGAACGTTAAAGAAGCCTTTAATTACTTTCTAAAAAGTGCCAATTTAGGAGAAAGTTGGGCTTGCAATCAAGTAGGAGAATACTACCGTAAAGGAATCATTGAAAAAGATAATCAAAAAGCTTTCAATTATTATACCGAAGCTTTAACAAGTGACTACAAACATATTTGTTACTACGCGTATTATAACTTAGCCCTATATTATTATAAAAATGGCAATATCGAAGGTTTAATAAATGAAGATAAAATAAAATATAGAGAATACTTAGAAAAAGCTTCTAAACATGGAATTTTAAAAGCAAGCGTTGAACTTTTCTATGATCACTATCAGAAATATTTAGAAAAGAAAGAACCTTTAGAAAAAGAAAAAGTTTTAGAATACAAAGATAAAATCGAATCACATAAAGAATTTAATATCGCTTTAAAAGAACAAATTGAAAACGCTTTAAGAAAAATGGAAAAAAATTTAAAAATAAAGATAGAAATGCTTTGAAAATTAAGTTATACTAAAATTAAAAAGAAAGGTTGTTATGTATGAAAACTTTATTTCCTAATTATGAGGATGGATTAACAAATGTTGCAAATGCCATTTTAAAATATTTTGATTGTAAAACCTATCATGAACCTTTAAAAGAATTAGAAGACGTGTTATCGGGTCAAGATTATAAAAATATAATTCTTATTCTTTATGATGGGATGGGGTCAAATTTATTATCAAAACATTTAGAGCCCAATCATTTTCTAAGAAAACAAAAAATAAAAGACATTCACTCTGTCTTTCCCGCAACAACGACCGCCGCAACAACAAGTGTCTTATCTGGTTTAAATCCAAGTGAACATGGATGGCTTGGCTGGGACTTATATTTTAAAGAAGAAGATAAAATTGTCACCCTGTTTTTAAATACTTTAAAAGACACGGAAATTAAAGTTGGGGGAGAGGTAACCCTAGCCCAAAAGTACTATCCCTATTCTTCTATCATTGAATTAATTAATCAAAAACACAAAGCCTATCAACTTATGCCTTTTCATGAAAAGGCGTTTCACAGTTTAGAAGAAATGAACGAAAGGATTTTAAATTATTCCAAAGAAGAAGGCAAGAAATTTATTTATGCTTATTACGATGAACCAGACCACACTTTGCATGAAGTAGGGACAGATTCCCCTAAAATAAAAGAATGGTTACAAACGATTAATAAAAGTACCGAAAAATTATGTCGAGAATTAGAAGAAAGTTTAGTCATTGTCGTTGCTGATCATGGTCACATTAACAGTGAAGCCATTACTTTAAGTGAATACAAAGACTTATTTTCATTATTAAAACGAGACCTTTCCATAGAAGGGCGAGCTTGTAACTTCTTTATTAAAGATGGAGAACAAGAAAAATTTAAAACTTTGTTTCATCAATATTTTAAAGAAGATTTTCTTTTATATAGTAAAGAGCAAGTGAAAAAAGAAAGCTTATTTGGAAGAGGAAAAGAACATCTAAGATTTGATGAGTCTTTAGGAGATTTTTTAGCCATTGCGACTCATAATAAATATTTTCGATATAATGAAAATTCCGTAGATTTAAAATCAATGCATGCTGGGATAACAGAAGATGAAATCTTAGTTCCTTTCATTCTTTACGATTGTAAGAAAAAATACAAATTGATAGCTTTGGATTTAGATGATACTTTATTAAACGATAATCATGAAGTCACACTAGAAACGAAAAAAGCTTTATTAAAATGTAAAGAAAAGGGCGTTTTTATTATTGGCGTGACTGCAAGAACGTTACAAAGTGCCCTAGACGTTGTGCCAAAAGAGCTGTTTGATTATTTAATATTAAATAATGGTGCAACGCTTTATGATAATAAAAATGAGAAAATAAAAATGATAGGAAAAATTACAAAAGAAGAAACGACGTATCTCATCAAAAAATATGAAAATTTGGTCACGCAAATTGATTTTGTTGGAGCAAACAATTATTACATATATAAAAATAAGAAAAATAGTCCTCTTTCTTTTCTTATAGACGTCGAGTCAGTAGAAGAAGTAACGGAAGAGATAGCCAGAATGAATGTCTTTTTTAAAGATGAGGAGAATGTTTTTAAAGTAGAGGAAGAATTAAAAAAAGAGTATCCTAAATTAAATGTTTTTGTTATGCAAGCAACGAATACACATTCTTGGCTTGTCATTAATCCAAAAGGCATTAATAAACGAACGGTTTTAGAAGAATTAGGAAAAAAATTAGAAATAGAAATGGAAGAAATGATTTTTTTTGGGGATGGTTTAAACGATTTACCTTTAATGGATAGTCCAGTTTATAGTGTTGCCATGGGAAACGCCTTAGATGTGGTAAAAGAACACGCTAATGAAGTAACTTTATCCAATAATGAGGATGGAATTGGTCGTGTTCTATTAAAAAAATTTTAAGTTTATAAATAATCATGAACGCTGAATCATAATTTTTTACTAGAGGTGAAAACACATGAAATTTGATTATCGTTTTGGCAATCAGTATTTTAATTATTATGATAAAAAAGGAGTAAAAAGTACCGTTTATGATATTTTAGCTCCTGAACAAGAACAAAAAGAACAACCAGGCAAAGAATACTTAATGAAGCCATTACCTATTTTTGATAATCCTAATTACAAAGGAAGTGGAAAACTTAAAGGAAAAGTGGCCATTATAACAGGAGGAGATAGTGGTCTTGGAAGAGCCGCGGCCATTGCTTTTGCCAAAGAAGGGGCTTCTTTAGTCATACCTTACTACAACGAACATGAAGATGCTTTGTATACAAAAGAATACATCGAAAAACTAGGTGGTATTTGTCTTTTATTAAGTGGGGATCTAACAAAAAAAAGTTTTAGTGAAGAAATTGTATCTAAGACATTAGAAAACTTTGGAAAAATTGATATTTTAGTCAATAATGCGGGTGTCCAATACCAACAAGATACGTTAGATAAAATAAGCGATGAACAATTTGATTGGACCATGAAAGTAAATGTTTATGGCATGTTTTATTTAACAAAAGCCGTTCTTCCTTACTTAAAATCAGGAGCTTCCATCATTAATCTATCTTCAATCACCACTTTTTATGGAGAACCACAATTGATTGACTATGTTACTACAAAAGGAGCGATTGTTGGATTTACAAGAGCTTTAGCTAGAAATTTAGCTTTAAAAAATATCCGTGTCAACGCCATTGCTCCAGGTTTCTTTTGGACACCATTACAACCAGCATGTTGGGTAAAAGAAAAGATTCCATCTTTAGGAAGTAACGCCGCTATGGCAAGAGGAGCGATGCCTTATGAACTTGCTCCAACCTTTGTCTTTTTAGCATCAGAAGACTCAAGTTATGTAACAGGACAAGTCATTCACAACAATGGTGGAGACGTAATGGGTTAAAGTTTAAGGGAGCCTTTAAAATCATTCGTCAAAATAATTTGCAATTTTTTCAATTTTCTGATATAATCGAAGTGCTTTAAAAAAGCAAGGCATGTAATCCGCTTAAATAAATCGTTAATGATTACAGAAGAAAAGTTAGAAAGGAAAAAATATGGCTAATTTAGTAGACAAAATTAACAAACGCCACATGAGAACCGATGTTCCAGAATTTCGTGTTGGAGACATTGTAAGAGTAGACGTTAAAGTTATTGAAGGAAAAAAAGAAAGAATCCAAGCTTTTGAAGGAATTGTTATTGCTAAAAAAGGTTCTGGAGTATCTGAAACTTTTTCAGTACGTAAAAAATCAGGAAGTGTTGGAGTAGTAAGAGTTTTTCCTATTAATGCACCGACGATTGATAAAATTACAGTGGTGAAAAGAGGCATGGTTCGCCGTGCAAAACTTAACTTTATTAAAAATATGCGTAAAGAATATAAAGTTAAAGAAAGAAACGCTAGTGCAAAAGATGTCGCTTAAAACATCTTTTTTTATTTGAAAATGAAGAAGTATGACTTCTTTTTTTCATTATTTTTTTGTATAATAAATAAAGAAAAGAGCGGATAAAATGAAAGAAAAAATAAAAAAAAATATTAAAGAATTAGGTCCATACATTTTAATATTAATAGTTGTTTTAACCATTAGAACCTTCTTTATTACCCCAATAAAGGTCAATGGCCAATCCATGTACGATACTTTAGAAGGAACCGAATACATGCTCCTAAATAAAATGAGTAAAATAGAACGTTTTGATATTGTAGTTGTAAAAGCCAATAATGATGAATTAATCAAAAGAATCTATGGTCTTCCAGGTGAAACTATTTCTATCGAAAACAATACGATTTATATTAATGATAAAAAAATAGAAGATGCTTACGCTTATGGTGAAAACAGTGATTTTGAAAAAATAACCTTAGAAGAAGATGAATATTTTATTTTAGGAGACAATCGTGCCGTTTCATTAGACAGTCGTTATATTGGTCCTATTAAAAAAAATCAAATTAAAGGTACCGCTGATTTTATAATCTTTCCTTTTAGCCGTTTTGGAAAGGTAGAAAAATGATAAAAAGTAAAAAAAGAGAAAATTATTTATCTTGGGACGAATATTTTATGGGCATAGCAAAACTATCAGCCATGCGTAGTAAAGACCCCAAAACTCAAGTAGGAGCTTGCATAGTTGGAAAAGACAATCGCATTTTGTCCATCGGGTATAATGGAACACCAAATGGATTCAGTGATGATACCTTTCCTTGGGAAAGAGAAGGGACCCCTTTAGAAACAAAATATTTTTATGTTTGTCACGCTGAATTGAACGCAATATTAAACTTTCGAGGAAGTAGTAAGGATTTAGAAGGTTCTAAAATTTATGTAGATTTATTTCCTTGTAATGAATGTGCCAAAGCCATTATTCAATCAGGAATTAAAGAAGTCATTTATTTAAGTGATAAATATAGAGAAAGTGATAACAATATTGCTTCTCGAAAACTCTTTGACACTTGTGGGATTACCTATAAAAAAATAAATTCAATAAAGAGTAAAAAAATTGAGATTGAATGGGGACAATCCGAATGAAAACCGATTTAAAAACCATTCCAAACGTTGGAAAAAGAACGAAGCTTGCTTTAAAAAATATTGGTATAAATTATGTAGAAGATTTAGTCGGTCAAAATCCAGAAGACCTTTATTTAAAAGATTGTGAATGCAAAGGATTTAAAGAAGACAAGTGCGAATTGTATCTTTTTAGAATGGCCATCTATTATGCTGAACATACTTCTTGGGACGAAGAAAAATTAAAATGGTGGTATTGGAAGGATAAGGATTACCCAGAAAAACAAAAATAAGGAGTAATAGATGAACCTAGAAGAGTTAAATAAAGAATACGATAAATTACAAGAAAAATATGGCGCAAAAGAATTAAGCGCTATTTATAATGGAGGATGTTTAAAACATCCAGATTTTTGCTTTGTTTTTATGAATCCTACAGGAAAAAATCCCGCTTCATCGAAAACATGGGAGGGGATTAGAGCCCCTTGGTTAGGCACAAAAAAGAGTTGGGATTTATTTTTTTCATTGAATTTATTAAGTGAAGACATTTATAAAGAAATTAAAATTAGAAAAGGACAGGAATGGGACGTTAAATTTGCAAAAAGGGTTTATGAGGATGTAGAAAAACATAAAGTTTTTATAACTAATTTAGGAAAATGTACCCAAATAGACGCTCGACCCCTTCCCGATAGTATTTATAAAAAATACTTGAAATTATTATTCAGAGAAATTGAGATAGTTGCTCCTAAAATTATTTTATTATTTGGTAATCAAGTTAGTTCTTTAATTTTAAAAGAAAAAATCGCTGTCTCAAAAGTTAGAAGAAAAGAATTTATAAAAGAAATAAATAAAAAAAGTATACCTTTTATTCAGTATTTTATCCTGTTGGAAATGGAAGGTTTAATTTAAATAAAGCCATCGAAGATATTCAGTGGATTATAGAAAGTAAAAGTCAAAATGAAAAAAGAACAATTTGAAGTCTTGCTAAAGCAATTAAAAACGTGTCAAAAATGTATGCAATACAATTGTAAAGAAAAAAATTTAATCAATCTATATAAAGATTTAACTTTTGCCAAAAACATTCCTTCTATTTGGACCGATTGGTTTCAACATTTAAACAGTAAAGTCATGATTATTGGTCAAGATTGGGGACCTTTCATAGATATGAACGAATTAAACAAAAAACTTCTTCCTGATAAAAGCAATTGGAAAGAATTAATCGAATCTGAAAAAAGCCATACCAAAAAATTATTAGAAAAGAATATAGAGCAATCTTCAAATGGGAAACATACGTTACAAGAAGCTTTTATAACGAATGCTATTATGTGTGCAAGGCAAGGGGTAAGTTATCGTGGTAACAATATAAATTTAAAACAATCTACCCTAAACTGTTGTGACTATTTAAAAAAACAAATAGACATTGTAAAACCGATTGTTTTAGTTCCATTAGGTTATTATCCATTAGTCGCCTTGTCAAAAATATATAATTTTAAAATAAAAAAAAATTTAAAAGAAACCATTGAAACATCTATAATTAAAATTGAAAATTATGTTATAATCCCTTTATATCACCCCGTTGCTCAAATTAAAAAAAACGAACAATTAAAACAGTACAATAAAATATGGGAGTATATAAATTAGAAAAATGAAAAAAATTGAAGAATTTT
The DNA here is from genome assembly GCA_948466395.1 of uncultured Mycoplasmatota bacterium. Taxonomy (GTDB): domain Bacteria; phylum Bacillota_I; class Bacilli_A; order RF39; family UBA660; genus MGBC108787. The sequence continues at coordinate 23,026 of CAOKAG010000001.1, read as the reverse complement.
TAATAGAGGCCAAAAAACAAACTTATGCAAATGGAAAGACAAGAAAAACAGCAAGTACCCGATTAAATTCAAATGATTACGACTACCAAAAAGAGAATATGATTTATCATGACACCTATTTTGGAGGAACCAATTTTATTGGAGAAGAAGTCATCTATAAAGACAAAGAAATCTATTGGGGAATGAATTATTATGGGGTAACTTTGGATGAAACCTTAAGTGAAGAAGCCATGGATAAAGCTTTAAGACCCGCATTAATGCAAGTAGGAAGCGATGACACCATTCCTGTTAGAGGACCAAGAGAATGGATAAACGGAGAATACAAATACACGTTTGAAGTAGAAGGAGATTTGTTTTATTTTAATGGGACAGAGACCATTTATAAAAACGATAAAAAAATCTATGTCTTAAAATGTAGTGGGGGCTTAATAAAAAAGTAATAAAAGAAAGGAAGAAAAAAGATGTTAAGTAAAGTATTAGAAACCAACCAGTTTGTAGTAGATAAGGCCAAATATGTAAAAATTAATTATGAAAAAGCCAATGAATTAATCGAAGAATTTGCTAAATTTGAAAAGAGCCATTATCTCACAAAAGTTCCTTATCCTATTTACGAAATGAATACGAAAGACATTGTAAATTTTCTTCTCATCTATGACGCTATAGATTTTTCTTTTTGGGGAGAGCCTAAATGGACCATTACAACAGATAGTAAACAACTAGATGGAGGAATGGCACTTTTACATTGTATTTTTAATTTATTTGAAAAGCGTGATAGTGTAGAAGTTTATAAGCGTTTAGAAAAAATGACCCTTGAAAAATTTAAAGAAATTTTAAAAGGAAATGTTGAAATTCCTCTTTTAGAAGAAAGATACAAAAGAGTCATTGAAATAGTTAAAAGAGTAAATGAAAAAATGAATAGCAATTTTTATGAATGGATAAAAGAAATGAATTCCGATATAGAAATATTTAATACAATTATAGAGAACTTTCCTTGTTTTGATGATATAAGAACTTATAAAAATAAAACGATTTATTTTTACAAATTAGCACAACTTTTAACCTCTGATATTTTATATGTCATAGAAAGAAAAGAACAAAAAAACGTCGATTATTCAAGTCTTTTGGGGTGTGCGGATTATAAGATTCCTCAAGTTATGCATGATTTAGGTATTTTAGAATACAATAAAGAACTAGAAAATAAAATCATCAATAAAATTGAAATACTCGAAAATAATGAAGACGAAGTGGAAATTAGAGCGAGTATGCTTATCGTCATAAATTATATTCATGAAAAAATGCGAGGTAAAATAGACAGAATGGATATTAATAACTTTATCTGGAATAGGAGTCAAAATAAAACCAAAAAGACTAAACCTTATCATTTAACTCGAACCACTTCTTATTAAAAATAAAGAAGAGATTAAAAAAATGCCTATAAAATTTTAACTCTTAAAGTGAAAGAAACAATTCTTACTAAAGATTTGTTTTTTATATTAAAGATTATTTTCGAAGTTATAAAAAGACGTGATATAATAAACACAAGTGAAAGGAAACAAGCAAATGAAACTCATAACATTTCAATCTTTAAACGCTTTAAAAGATTTATTAAACAAAGGCTATCTAGAAGCGAATTCAAACTTTATAGACTTGAAAAAGAGTGAAGCAACCTATTCTTGGGTTATAGAAAAAATGAATAAAGTTCTTAATAATCCCCATCAAATTCACTATCCCATTTGGTGTTGGGTAAAGTGTTACAACGGAATTTGTCCTCCTAAACATAAAGGTACACCTGTGAAAGGTTTTGATGTGAAAATAACATTTAATAAACCTAAAAAAGAAATTTTCATTACTGATTTTAGAAGATATTCTTTTTTATTAAATAATATGTACATTCCTAAAAATCTTTTAGATAAAGAAAGATTTGATAAAAAATTACAAAAACTAAACATTACAAAAGAAGAATTAAAAGCTCTATCTAGACCAGATAAATATGAATCCCATCGGATGGATAAAGATTATTTAAATATTTGTAATGAAATTAAAAAAAGTTTTGATTTGTGTATCACAGAAGAAAGCGATATTTTACAAGGATGTGTCTGGCGTATTGAATTAGATGAAATAGAAAAAATAGAATTTTTAAGTGATCCAAAGACTTGCTATGGTTCATTGAATTACATAAGAAAAAATGGAAAAAGAAGCAATTGGCGAGAGGATTTCTATAAAAAATTAAAATAACCAAAAATGAGGTGTTGATTTTTGATAAATCGAATTTTAATGGAACTTTATGATGACTTTGAAAAAGGAAATAAAGAGAGTTTAATTGAATTTACTCACAAAACGTTTCCTCAAAATGGAACAGATAAACTTTTTATAGGTTGTGCTTTAATTATGTTTTCCAGAGCTGGAGGTTTTAAACCACGCTATTCTGTTTCGAGAGAAAAACTTTATTCCATTGTTTCCACCGCTAAAGAAAAAATAGGTACTACAAATCTTTTAGCTTTTTATATAGAAAGAATAAATAGCCAAAAAGGAATTAATAAATATTTAGCAAAGATAGTAAAAGATGAAAAAATAGAAGACTATGCGGATTTAATTTTAGAGTACTTAGACCAATTTAAACCGAAATTTGGAGAAAACCTTAAAGAAGCTTATGTCAAAAAAATAGAAAAATACATTAAAAAAGAGGATAATAATAAATAGAAGATGGAGAGAACTGAATCCTAAGTTCACAAACACTCAAATATTAGAGATGTTGTTATCTAATTTAGAATTACATTGAAAAATGTTAACTTGACATATTGAATAATGCACAAAAGATAAAATTATTATAGAGAAGGTAGAATAGGAATAAATATAATATTAATGAATTAAAAGAAAAGTTAGAACGTTCTAGAAATGTAACCCTTAATGACGTAATTTTAGAAGATGTGAATGAAATAACAGATATAAAAATAGATAGAAGAAACCTAGTAATGAAAAATATTGGATTTATTATTGAAAGGTTTTAAAGAATTTATATAGATAAGAGGAAAAAATATGACAAAAATAAAAGTATTAAATGAGAATGATGTAAATAGCCTAATAGATATGGAATTAGCCATTCGAGCAGTAGAAAATGCATATAGAGAGAAAAATAGTACTAATAGTCATGTATGGCCTTTAATTTTTTACGAATACGAACACAATATTTTTGATTTAGACATAAGGTCTGGAAATTTAGATGGCTATAACTCTTTTGGATTAAAGGTAATTTCTTATAATGAAAACAATTTGAAAAAAAATCTACCAAAAGTAAATGCTACAGGTTTAATTTTTAATTCTATTACAGGTCAACCTACAGCTTTAGTGAATGTTGCATCGATTACAGCTTTTAGAACTGGTGCCGCTGCAGCAATAGGGGCGAAATATTTAGCAAGAAAAGATTCAAAAAATGTATTAATAGTAGGATGTGGAAATGTGGCTTTACATTCTATTGCTGCAATCTTAATTGCAATGCCTCAAATCGAAAATGTTATTGTCTGTAATCCTAAAAATAATACTGGTTTGGTTGAAAAAGTTAAAAAACTTAAAAGTGATGTACAAAGTATTTTGGATTTATCTAATAAAACTATAAAAGCAACTATTATAAGTTCAGAAAATATAGAAGAAAGTGTCAAAGAAAGTGATATTATTATCACAGCAACCCCATCAGAAAAATCAATGATTAAAGTTGATTGGGTTAAAGAAGGAACGCACTTTAGTTGTATGGGAGGCGGTATGCCCAATAAACAAGAAATAGATTCGGAAACATTTAAAAAAGCGATCATATTTGCTGACGATACGAAACAATGTATTGAAAATGGTGAAATGCAAACAGCATTTAGGAATAGTATTATTTCATCAATAGATGGTGAAATAGGAGAAGTAATATTGAATCAAAAAAAGGGGCGAACTAGTGATAAAGATATAACTATATTTGATTCCACTGGTATATTTTTGCAAGATTTAGCTTTAGCGATAGAGTTAATTGAAAAGGCAAAACTTGAAAATATTGGTATAGATATTGAAATATAATGGAAAAAAAGGAAGTGATATATATGAACAACAATAATCGACATAATACAACCAATATAAAATGGATATCGGGATAACTGTAAAACCATAGTCAAATCTTTATAAATAAAGACTTGCTTCGATTTTATGTCTTGCATATTACCATTAAAAAATGGTAAAAAACAATAAAAATTCATAAAAACATAGTAATTTTGGCATTATTTATAATAGGAATTAGATAGGTGAATACGACATTTAAGAACATAAGAAAGAGGTGAATATAAATGAAAAATGATTTACAAATAACTACTCATGATTTTTTAATTTATCGTGATGATAATAACGATATTAAAGTAAATGTATTATTAATTAATAATGATATTTGGTTAACACAAAATTTAATTGCTGAATTATTTGGAGTAGGAAGAAGTACAATAACTGAGCATATTAATAATATAATAAATAGTGGTGAACTTAATGAAAAAACTTCTGTCGGAATTTCCGACGAAAGTACAGGTGGAAGAAAATCTAAAATATACAATTTAGATATGATTATTGCGATTGGTTATCGTGTTAATTCAAAAAAGGCAACACAGTTTAGAATATGGGCAACAAAAGTTTTAAAAGAATATCTAATTACTGGTGTTGTTATAGATGACGAGAGATTAAAAAATCCGAACTATTTTTTTTGAGAAGATTATTTTGAAAGAACACTAGAAAGAATTAGGAATATCAGGTCTAGCGAAAGAAGATTTTATCAAAAAATAACAGATATATATTCATTTTGTAGTATCGATTATGATAAAGATTCTGAAATAACTAAAACTTTTTTTAAAACTGTGCAGAACAAACTTCATTATTCGGTCATTGGTAATACTGCTGCGGAGATTATTTATAATAGAGTTGATTCAGAAAAAGATAATATGGGTTTAACGAATTGGACAGGTTCTCCAAATGGACCAATTTATAAATATGATGTTGATATTGCTAAAAATTATTTGACAGAAAAAGAATTAAAAAACTTAAATAGAATAGTTACTATGTATTTAGATTATGCTGAATTACAAGCAGAAAATCATAATGCGATGACAATGAAAGATTGGGTAGAAAAATTGGATGCATTTTTACAATTTAATGGGCAAGAAATACTGCATGATACAGGAAAAGTATCTCATAAAGTAGCTCAAGAACTTGCATATAAGAAGTATACATTTAACATTAATTGTATTTGAATTTATAATTAATATGGAGTGTGAATTTATGAATAAATATAATATTGAAGAATTAGTAGAAAAATTAGAAAGATGTAGAAATATAAATCTGATGATGTAAATTTAGGAGATGTGGATGAAATAACAGATATAAAAATAAACAAAAGAAAACCTAGTAATGAAAGAATATTGGCGTTTTTTAGTGAGGACAAAGCATCCTTATATATTTAAGGTAAAAAGAAAATTAGTTAGAATTAGATTTTCTGAAACAGATAAAACTGTTGATGATTGTTTGACTAAGGTTTTAAAGAATTTATATAGATAAATATGAAAGAGGCATAATATGATAATTAATTATTCAGATCAAGAAGTTATAAAGGGGAAAAAATCTATATTTTTAGCAGGCCCAACTCCACGAGGTGAAAATGTTGTTTCTTGGAGAACAGAAGCTTGTCAAAATTTAGAACAAATGGGCTTTGATGGAGTAGTTTATGTTCCTGAATACTCCACTTGGAAACCTAAAGAAGACTATGTTGATCAAGCAATGTGGGAAAGAATAGCGTTAACAGATGCTACAGTAATTTTATTTTGGGTACCTAGAAAATTACCAGATATGGCGGCCTTTACCACAAATGTTGAATTCGGATATTGGTTACATAGTGGAAAAGTTGTTTATGGAAGACCAAATGATGCTTCTAAAATTAAGTATCTTGATTGGTTGTATAGATTAGACTATGACAAAATTCCTTACGAAAATCTACAATCTTTATTAGAAGCATCAGTAGAATTAGCAAATAATTTATATGATGAACAAGCAAGTGAGATTTTATCATTAGAAGAAAGAAAAATAATAAAAAAACTAAGGAAGTGAAAAAATGGAAAATAATCGACAAAATACGACAAATATAAACTGGTTGATTACGATTTATTGCAACCCCCTAGCAAACCCTTATAAATAAAGGCTTTCTTTGATTTTAGATCTTGCACATTTTAATGTAAAAAGTGGTAAAATTACTAAAAATTGATAAAAACATAGTGATTTTAATGATATTTATGATGAGAATTAGAAAGGTGATTACGACATTGCAACCCCCTATAAATTGTCGATAAATTCATTTAAAAAGTAGAACACACATTTTTATTTTAATACCAATTCATATTATACTATATTTATGAATGGAAGTGTAATTTTTATGAAAAAAATAAAACTTAAAGTAAATTATAATGAATATAGAATAATTATAGATGAATTAGTAGAGTTTAGAAACAAACTGATTAAAGATAATGAAGATACTTATTATATTGATAAATTGCTATTAAAGTTGGCAAATAAAAGATAATTTTATAAACATACTTTGAACTGGTTAGAAATAGTCAGTTCTTTTTTTATGCCCATACATAGCCATTTTATTTTTATAGAGTGGCTAGAGTTTAAAGAAAGGAGGAAAATGTATATGTCGCAATGCAAAGTTATTGCAGTGGCTAATCAGAAAGGTGGAGTGGGCAAGACCACCACAACTTTTAGTCTAGGTGTTGCTTTAGCAAAGGAAGGCAAAAAAGTATTAGTAGTTGATACAGATCCACAGGGAAGTCTTACGATTTCTATGGGTTGGCGAGAACTTGATAAAATACCGATAACTATTGCTAATTTAATGGAACAGTCAATGAATGATGAAAATATCCAGACAAGTGAATCTATATTACACCATCAAGAAAATATAGATTTAATTCCATCTAATTTAAGATTATCAGTATTAGAAATGTCATTGTTTAGTGCTATGAGTAGGGAGTACACTATGAGAAACTGTTTATCTAAAGTAAAAGAAAATTATGATTATATTCTTATAGACTGTCAGCCATCTTTAGGAATACTAACAGTTAATGCGTTAGCAAGTGCCGATAGTGTTATAATCCCAATGCAAAGTCAATATCTTTCTGCTATGGGAATGACCGAACTATTAAAGACTGTTAGTAAAGTAAGAAATCAAATCAATCCTAAATTAAAAGTAGATGGCGTTTTAATTACTCTAGTAGATAAGAGAACTAACTTATCAAAAGAAATGAGAATACAACTACAAGAAAATTATGGAAGTGCAGTTAAGTTTTATGATACACAAATACCTTTTGCAATAAAGACAGCAGAAGCAACTTCTACTGGAAATAGTATCTTTGAGTATGATAAAAATAGCAAAGTGGCAGAAGCATATTCTTCGTTTGCAAAGGAGGTGCTTGAAAATGGCAAAGAGCGATATAAAAATGCCGTTGCCAAAGTTAGATGACTTATTTACAACAGAACAAGAACGACAAGATAGTAGTTTAGAAAAAGTTGTTGATATATCACTAACAGATATTCAAGATTTCCCAAATCACCCATTTAAGGTAATTGTGAATGAAGAAATGCAAGAAATGGCACAAAGCATAAGTGAGTATGGTGTATTATTACCTGTACTTGTTAGACCACTTCCAAATGGTAAGTATCAAATGATTTCCGGACATAGAAGAAAAAAGGCAAGTGAAATTGCTAACAAAGAAACTATGCCGTGTATTGTCAGAAACCTTACAGATGATGAAGCCACTATAATAATGGTAGATAGTAACTTACAAAGAGAACATATCTTACCTAGTGAACGAGCCTATGCTTATAAAATGAAGTTGGAAGCAATGACACATCAAGGACAAAGAAATGATTTAACTTGTTCCCAAGTCGGTAACAAGTTGTCTGGCAAAAAATCTCTTGAGATATTAGCAGAAGAAGTTGGAGAAAGTAAGTCTAATGTTCATAGATTTATAAGACTTACTGAACTGATAAAACCATTACTTGATATGGTAGATAATGATTCACTTAATATTTCACCGAGTATAGCATTAAGTCCTGCGTATGAAATATCGTTCCTTACTAAACAAGAACAAGAATGGCTTTTAGATAGTATGGAATGTAATGTTGCTACACCAACTGTATCCCAAGCCCAAGAAATGAAAGATTTAAGTAAGAACGGTAAATTAGATGAAGATAAAATCGAAGAAATAATGAGCCGTGAAAAACCTAATCAAGTTGAAAAACTAAAATTGGATTTTAAAGACTTAAAACCTAAAATGCCCAGTGGTATGCCAACAACTGAATGGGTAAAACACATTTACAAAGCATTAGACTATTACAATAGGGCTATGGAAAGACAGAAACAACAAGGTGCTAGATAGTGGGAGTTACTATTCCATTGTTCCCCTTCCTACAACCTACCCCTAGTATATATACTAACTGTTATTACTAACTGAAAAAAATATATATTAGAAATTTACACAAATGCAATTAAAAATATTTTAGTTTATAATAACTTCAACAAATCAAGAAAGGAATGATTTTGTATGAAAAAGATATTGATTTTGATAAGCATTTTAATTTCTATGACAGGAGGTACAGTTTTCTACTTGCAGAATAAACAAGAAGAAAAGCCAAAACTAGAACAGGTTAATGTTAGTGAGAAAATCACAGAAGAAAAAGTGGCAGAAGAATCTAAAAGCAAAGAAAACAAAGTAGCAGAAAGTGAAAAAATACCAGAGCAAAAAGTTGTGGAAGTAAAAGAAACAAAAAAAGAAGTTAAGTCAGATCGTAAACCAGAAAACAACAATGTTTCTTCGGCTAGTAAAAATGAAGTGAAACAAGAAAAAAAGCAAAATAATTCTGTTTCAAAAGAAGTTCCAAAGGAAACTCCGAAAGAAACACCAAAACCAAAAGAAAATAGCAATACTACACCAAGTCAAAAGCCAAGTAGTCAACCACAAAACGGTGGAGCAACTACAAAGTTTTATGAATCAATAACTGGTGGTAAGAAAGAATTTGCCTCTGAAAGTGAAGCGAGTGCTAGGGGTGCAGAAATTAAAAGCAAAGAATTAGACTATGTTTTAGATTATAACGAACAACACCCAGAAGCACCGATAAAACCAGATATAAATTATTACAGGGTATATCCATCTGTGATAGATGAAAATGGTAAGTATTGGTATTATTTGCATTTCTTTTGTGCAAGTGGCGAGGGAAATGACGCAAAATTAAAAAGTATGTATTAGTGGCTCTTAAAACAAGAGTCATTTTTTATGCCCTAATTTTAGGAGTAAGAAAGGAGAAAATTAAAAATGAAAAAAATTGGAATGTGCCTAGTTTTAACACTAGGTATTTTACTTGGATTTACTGTTAATGCTCAAGCAGTAAATGCAGCAACTTTAACAAAAACAAAATCCGGCTATTATTATGATCGAGCAAGAGCAGATGGAACTGACCATCATTCTTGGTATTTTATGCAATATGAAATGGATGGCGAAGTATCTTATTGCATAGAGCCAAATATACCAGAGGGAACTATTTATAATCCTGGAAGTTGGGAAGCAACAGGACTTCCAAATGAAATCAAAGAAAGATTATTGTTAATCGGTTACTACGGTTATACTTATCCGGGACACCAAACACTACAATATCGTGCTGCTACTCAAGGTATGATATGGGATATTATCATTGGACACGGAGCCAATACAACTTTCTCAACAGAAAGATGGGGAGCAGGAACACCATTTGATGTATCAACAGAAAAAGCAGAAATCAATAGACTAATCGAACACCACTATGATAGACCAAGTTTTGATGGTGGAGTTTATAAAGCACAAGTAGGAGAAACTATTACACTAACAGATACTAATAATGTACTTGGAAATTATAGTGTAAGTGTTAGTGGTGCAGAATATAGTGTTAATGGAAATACACTAACAATTAAGCCTACTAGAAATGGAAAAATAGATTTAACTTTAACAAAAAATATGCCTTATGCTAGTGGCTATAAGTTATTCGTTGGAAACGAAATTCAAAATATGTTTGTACCTGGAACTACTGATCCAGTTATGGCTAGAGTTAGAGTAAATAGTTATACAACACCAGTAGAGGGTTATAAGAAAGATGTTGAAACTGAAACTGCACAGGGTCAAGCAACTTTAAAAGGAGCAGAGTATGGTATATACGAAACTGCTACGGGAAGATTAGTGACAACAGTTGTTACTGATGAAAACGGTTACTTTAAAAGTGACGCAGTATTATCTTGGAATGATTACTATTTACAAGAAATCAAACCAAGTGAGGGTTATGAATTAGATAAAACTCGCTACAATATTGATGTAAAAGGAAAAGACTCTGCAAGAGTAGATGTTGTAGAAAAAGTAATTAAAAACTATGTAAGTATTTTAAAACAATACGAACACGTGGAGGGAGAAACAAAATTCCTAAATGCAGAAGCAGGTATTACTTTTGAAATTTATTACCCAAACGGAAACAAGTTTGATGAAATCACAACAGATAAAAACGGTTATGCTTCTATCAATTTGCCTTATGGAGTTTGGAAGTTCCATCAAGTAAATACGACAACTGGATATGAAAAGATTTATGACTTCTATATCACAGTAAGTGAAACAAGCGAAAAAGAGCAATATTACAATATTTTAAACAACTCTTTGACTGCTTATTTGAAAGTAATAAAAGTAGATGAAGAAACTGGAAAGACTATTGCCATTAAAGATACTACTTTCAAAATCTTTAATGAAGATACTAAACAATATGTATCTCAATTCGTAGGTGGTAAAGTAATTAGTGAATTTAAAACTGATGAAAATGGTATATTAGTAACACCTTTAAAATTAGTTGCAGGAAATTACAAACTAATTGAAGTGTCTGCACCAAATGGTTACTTAAAAGATAAAAACGGTCTAAAATTCACTATTGGAAATGATACGCATTATGACTATACAACTTATGGAGCATTTATCACAGTAACTTATAAGAATACACCTATTAAAGGTCAATTAGAGATTTATAAAGTTGGCGAAGATTTAGTGATTAAAGATGGCGAATATGTTTATGCTAAGAAAAAATTAAGTGGAGTTACTTTTGAAATCTATGCAGAAGAAGATATTAAGTCTGCTGATGGAAACCATTTATACTATAATAAAGGCGACAAAGTAGATACTATCGTTACAGATGAAAACGGCTATGCTAAAACAAAGAAACTTCCACTAGGAAAATACTATTTAATTGAAGTAAAAACACAAGATGACTATATTCTTGATGGAGATAAACACTATTTCACATTAAAACAAGTTGATGATGAAACTCCAATAGTTTATGAATCATATAGTGCTTTAAATTATCTTAAAAAGGCTACTCTTGAATTTACTAAAACTGATTTAGTAAATGGAGATGTTATTCCAGATACTATCATTGAAATTTATACTGAAAATGATGAACTAATCTTTACTGGTAAAACAGATCAAGATGGAAAAATCGTTATTACAGATTTAAAAGTTGGAAAATACTATATCGTAGAAAAAGAGCCAAGCACAGGCTATGTAATAACTGATGAAAAAGTTTATTTTGAATTAAAAGAAAACGGAGAAATCGTTAAGGCTGAAATGAAAAATAAACCAGTAACAGGAACTCTTGAATTTACTAAAACTGATGTATCAACAGGAGAGCCACTACCTAACACTTTAATCGAAATCTACAATGATAAAGATGAGTTAATTTTTAGTGGAAGAACTGATGACAATGGAAAAATTACTATTTCAGAAATTCGTTATGGAAAATACTATATTTTGGAGAAAGAAGCACCAGAGGGCTATACTTTAAATCCAGAAAGAATGTATTTTGAAATCAAAGAAGATGGCGAAATTGTAAAAGCAACAATGACTGATGAAAAAGTAATCGTTGAAGTACCAAGTACAGGTATTACTGATTCACACTTCATTGAAATTGTTGGAACAATGTTTATTCTAGGAGGAATAGGAGCGATTATCTATGTTAAAAAGAAAAAACAAAATCGAGAATAATAAAGGTAGTAAGAGTCAACTAATCATAGTTGGCTCTTTACTTATCATTTTAGGTACTTTAATCATTGGTGGTAAGTATTTATATAATTATCTTGAAACAAAAAACGAAGAACAGTTAATTGATACTTTCTTTGAAGAACAAAAAGAAATTGCAGAAGATACTACTCCAGAAGTGCCAGAAGAAAAAGTGGAAACTGAAAAGCCACAACCTACTAAAACGAAAATAGATTATTTTGCAGTAATCAAAATACCTAAAATAGGGTTAGAAAAAGGTCTAGCAAATAAAGGTAGTTATTATAACAATGTTAATAGAAATATACTTGTTGTCAAAGAATCTGATATGCCAGATAAAGACAAAGGAAATGTGATCCTAGCAGGACACTCTGGAAGTGGAAGAACTGCTTATTTTAAAAATCTTCATAAACTCGAAAGAGATGATGAAGTAAGTATTTTCTATAATGGTAACGAGTACAAATACAAAGTTCTTAATCAATACGACATTGAGAAAACTGGTACTGCTAATATTGTTAGAAATGCCGAAAAAAGTACACTAACTTTAATCACTTGCAGACACAATACGAATAAGCAAATTATCTATATATGCGAATTAGTAGAGAAAGTCTAGGAGGGATTTATTTGGAAACAAAATATAATATAGGTCAAATTACAAAGACTTTAGAAAAACTATTTGAAGCAGGATTCAATACTGATAAAAAAATACTTGCTTTAAAATTGGAAGATTTAACGAAAATACCAAATCTACAAAATAATGAAACTATGATTATCATTGAATTTAAAAATGCCGTTAAGAATAAGCAAATCATTGCTTTTTTAAGTGGCTATAAAGAAAATAGAAAGGATGGTTAATTATGCCATATCAAAAAAGAATACCACCAGTTAAGGTGGATTTAAGTATAGGAAAATTTAATTATTTAATTGAAATGCTTACCAGATATACGACTTCTAATAATGAAAAAATAAGCGAAACTGCTACTAAACTGAAAGAAAAATTATTGAGATATAGTATCCCACGAGTTACTGAAGAACAAGAAACTTTTGTTGATATTCGTTTCTATCCTAACGAAGCAAGTGAAATTATCTATATGTTACTTGTTAATACCGAAGATATAGAAATAGAAACTAACTATTATGAAGTTTTAGTAAATGCTAGAGAAAGTCTTAAACAAGATAACTCTAACAATGAGTAGTAAAAGAAAAATAAAGATAAGGAGGTGAGTAAGTGGCTAATAAATTAAGAAATATAACAGAATTATATTCGGAAACATTAAAAGATTTAAGTACAAATCAAAGTGAATGGCTATCATTTTTAGAGTGTGCTGCAATGAATTATAAGTATCCATTTTCCGATCAAGTTTTAATTTATGCACAAAAGCCTTATGCAAGTGCTTGTGCTGAAATAGAAACTTGGAATAAGTCATTAAAAAGATGGGTTAATAAAGGAGCAACTGGTATAGCACTTCTTGCAGAAAATAATGGTAATACTTATTTAAGATATGTTTTTGATGTAAGTGATACCAATAGTAAGCACGGTAAAAATGTTATACTATGGTCTGTTACGAAACCTTATGAAGAATATGTTATCGAAGCCCTAGAAAATAGATATGGAGAATTAGAAGATAACTCTACCATAGCAAGTGCTATTATTTCTAGTGCTAAAAATATGGTAGAAGATAACTTGCCAGATTATTTATCAAATCTAATGTATTTTAAAGATAATAGTTTTTTAGAAGAACTTGATGAGTTGAATATAAAAACTATTTACAAGAAAGTATTAGAGAATAGTGTTGCTTATGTAATGTTAAAGCGTTGTGGAATAAACCCTAATGATTATTTTGATAAGGAAGATTTTAGAGAATTATTAAATTTCAATACTTATGATACGATAACAAGACTAGGTATGGCAACAAGTGATATTGCCGAGTCTGGACTTCGTGAAATATATAGCACAATAAAAAATGTGCGAATAAGTGAAATTGATAAAATTCACACATTTGATAATAATAAGCAAAACGAGTATGATTTAGATGATGGCAAGAATAATGCCGAGAGGAGTGATTTAGATGAAAGAAATAAGTTACAAAATGGTGGGCGATTATCAAATACCAGACCTAGTACCACCACAAGAAGAACAAGTAAATGGGAAATACGCATTGATGAGATTAAGCCACTTGAAGAAGAACGACAAGCCTCTATATACGACACTTCTAATGCAGGGCAAATTACCAGAACACTTGATGGAAGTTCAAACGATAGCCGAAACGAGAGTGGAACAAATGATAGAGGAAATGGCGAAGAAAGAGAATATAACAGAAGAATTGAAAGCCAAAGACCAGATGAAGTGGATAGGCTTAATGAACAACTTGAAAGCGAGAGCAGAGGAGATAGTAACGAGAGAACTAATTTACAGTTAGATTTTTGGGATGTAGATAGTGGGACACATTGTCCGTATGTTGTTACAGATGACAAAATCAATCAAATACTTGCTAATGCACATTTAAAAATACCCAAAGCAGAAGTAAAAAGATATTTTGAACTAGAAAAAGAGCCTTTAAAAAGAGCAGAGTTCATTAAAAATTCTTTTGAAAATGTATATGTGGGTATTTTTATTGGAACACAAATGTATGGTTACAAAGCCTTTGAAAATGGTTTATTACTATGGAAAGGTAATTTTTTATCACGAGATACAGAAAGTTTTATATCTTGGGAAGATTTAACATATCATTATGATTCAATGATTTTACTTCATCAATTAAATGATAGAGAAAAATACTTACCATCTGAAAAAGAGCAGATGACTTTATTAGATGAAGAAAATAGCAAAGAAATACCCGAATTAGAATTTTCGCAAGAGTTTATTGATAAATATTTTCAAACACGACATACTGAAACAAAGTATGCTATATATAGACAATTTCAAAAAAGTTTATCTACAACTGAAAATATTAACTATATAAAAAATATGTATGGATTAAGTGGAAGTTCATATATTATTCGTGGATCTGGTATAGGTTATACTGCTGATAGTAAAGGACTTACTTTATATCGTGGAAATCTTGAAAATAGAAAAGAAAAACTTTTAAAATGGAATTATGTTGAAAAGCGAATAAAGGAACTAATTAGCCTTAATAGATACCTTAATCCAAAAGAATTAAGAGAGTATCCTGCTTGGTTAGGAGAAGAACAGGAACGAATAGATGAATTAAATCAAGAAGATACTTTTACTGAAAAACAAGAAGATAGTCTAGCAAAACGATTAAATGATTTTATCAAAGAATATGATTTACAAGGCTATGAAGCAAATCTTGAAAATGGCGAAACCGAAGAAGATGTCATTAGAGATATAGATAATCAAATCCATAATCCAAGTGAATTAAGAGGTTTTATAGAGTATATTCAAAATCTAGGGAATGATTTAGATAGTGATGATGAAGATAAAAAGATAATAGATAACTTTATCAAAGAATTAAATGAAACTTTCCCAGACTACTATTATCAAGTAGGCGACCAAGTATATATTGGTGCAGATAAGTTTGAAATACTTTCATTAGATAATGATATTGTTAGATTATATGACTATCAATATCCATTATTTAATCAAGAATTTTCTTTTGATGAGTTTGATAGGAAAGTAAAAGAAAATCCGTGTAATGACCATCTGAAAATCAAAGTTACTGAAACTGGAGAATTAGAAAAGCATAATGAGTATGGAGAATATGATGATGAAGTAGATTTAGTAGAGCATATTTTATCACTTTATGATATGAGTGATATTAAGGTAAACTTCGATTCTAACGAGAATATCGTTATTTATTCTGATGACATTGATTTAGAGGGACTAGAAGTTTATGATTTTCTATTAAATGAACTATTTGACTATAATGAAGATGGCACAGTAGATAAAGTTAATAATCACGATTTAGAAAGATTAAAAGAATATCGTAAAAAATATGAAACAAAAGTCGCAGATCAAGAAAAGTTAGAAGAAGATATTATTGGTAAAAATATAATTATTGGCGATAGAGAATATACCATTGATAGTATTGATAATGATGTCGTTTCACTAAAAGATATTACTTTTCAAAATGGTGTAGGTTTTCCTATTTTTCGTAATGAAGAATTAAGCAAAGTATTATCTTTACTTGCTGAAAAAGAAGCAGAACAAAAAAAGGAAACAATTATACCTAATATTGCTAAAAAGCGAAGAAAACGAGTTACCACTTTTGATATACACCCAGAAATCAAAAATGAAGATAGAAATAACTTCCATATTACTGATGACTTGTTAGGTGTCGGAAGTGATAGAGAAAAGTTTAATCGTAATCTTGCAGCAATTAAAGCGTTGAAACAATGCGAAGAAGAAAATCGCTTTGCTACTCCAGAGGAACAACAAATACTATCGCAGTATGTCGGTTGGGGTGGTTTATCACAAGCCTTTGAAGAAAATAATTCTTCTTGGGCAGATGAGCATTTAAAACTTAAAAATATTCTTGATGATGAAGAATATAGGTCGGCAATGAGTTCTACAAGAACTTCTTTCTATACACCTCCAGTAGTTATTCGTACAATGTATAAAGCATTAGAAAGTATGGGTATGAAAGATGGAAACATACTAGAGCCTAGTTGTGGAGTTGGCAATTTTCTAGGTATGATACCCGATACTTTAAAAGACTGTAAGTTATATGGTATAGAAGTTGATAGTATATCTGGTAGAATTGCTAGACAACTATATCAAAAAAGTTCTATTGCAGTACAAGGCTATGAAAATACAGAACTTCCAGATTCTTTCTTTGATGGGGCAATAGGTAATGTTCCATTTGATAGTCTTAAATTATTAGACAAGAGATATGATAAGCA
Organism: uncultured Mycoplasmatota bacterium; assembly: GCA_948466395.1. Lineage (GTDB taxonomy): Bacteria > Bacillota_I > Bacilli_A > RF39 > UBA660 > MGBC108787. The sequence goes on along the minus strand of CAOKAG010000001.1, from coordinate 6,047 downwards.
TAACTTCCTAATTCACGACTATTTCTTTGCAAAAACTCTTGATAAGGTAAGACCGGGTGGAATTGTTGCTTTCATAACAAGTAAAGGTACTTTAGATAAGGAAAATCCTAGTGTTAGAAAGTATATAGCACAACGAGCCGACTTGTTAGGAGCAATAAGACTTCCGAATAATACCTTTAAAGATAACGCAGGAACAAAAGTTACTTCTGATATTATCTTCTTACAAAAACGAGATTCTATAACCGATTTAGAGCCAGACTGGGTATATTTAGATACTGATGAAAATGGTATCAAAATGAATAAATATTTTGTTGATAATCCAGATATGGTATGTGGTAATATGAAAATGGAATCTACTAGATATGGTATGGACTCTACTTGTGAAGCAAGAGAAGATATATCACTAGAAGAACAACTTAACAATGCTATTTCTAATATACACGCTGAAATAAAAGAATATGAGATAGATGATATAGGAGAAGATGAAGAAGATTTATCTATTCCTGCTGATTATAATGTTAAAAACTTCTCATATACCATTGTTGATAATAAAGTCTATTATCGTGAGAATAGTAGAATGTATCCACAAGAATTGCCACTTACTACTGAAAATCGTATTAGAGGCTTAATAGAAATAAGAGAGTGTGTAAGAAATCTATTAGAATTACAAACAGAGGACTTCCCAGAAGAAGATATAAAACAAGAACAAGCAAAACTTAATAAACTATATGACAGTTTTACTAAAAAATATGGACTTATCAATAGCAGAGCAAATACCTCTGCTTTTTCTAATGATAATAGTTTTTATCTATTATGTTCTTTAGAGATACTTGATGAGAACAAAGAACTTCTTAAAAAAGCAGATATGTTTACCAAAAGAACAATACTTCCACATAAGGAAGTAACGAGTGTAGATACTGCAAATGAAGCCTTAATTGTTTCAATGTCTGAAAAGGCTAGAGTTGATTTAGAGTTTATGCAGAAACTATGTGGGCTTGATATGGACAAAATGATAACTGACCTAGAGGGTGTTATATTCAATGTACCAGAATATGGAGATCCAAATATATGGGTAACTGCTGATGAGTACCTATCTGGCAATATTCGTGAGAAATTAAAGATAGCCAAAGAGTTTGCTGAAGATGACCCTAGATTCAATATAAATGTAAAATGTCTTGAAGAAGTAATGCCGAAAGATTTAGAGCCACAAGAGATAAGTGTTAGACTTGGTGCAACTTGGCTTCCAACAGATGTTATAGATGACTTTATAGATTATCTATTATCGCCATCCTATAATATTAGAGATAGAATACAAGTGCATTTTATGGAAAGTACAGCCCAATGGAATATTGAAGGTAAAAACTATGATAGGGGAAATGTAAAAGCATATTCTACTTATGGAACAGGAAGAATAAATGCTTACAAGATTATAGAAGAAACTCTTAATTTAAAAGATGTTAGAATATATGACTATATTGAGAAAGATGGTAAAAAAGTACCAGAGTTAAATAAAAAGGAAACTGCTATCGCACAAGCAAAACAAGAGCAAATTAAAACTGCTTTTGATGAGTGGATATGGAGCGATATAGACCGTAGAGAAAGATTAAGTAAAATCTATAATGAGAAGTTTAATTCTAATCGACCTCGTGAGTATGATGGCTCTCATATAAATTTTCACGGTATGAATCCAGAAATAACTTTACGACCACACCAAGTTAATGCCATAGCCAGAGTTTTGTATGGAAATACAAATACTCTACTAGCACACGAGGTTGGAGCAGGTAAGACTTTTGAAATGGTCGCTGCTGCTATGGAATCAAAAAGACTAGGACTATGTAATAAGAGTATGTTTGTAGTACCAAATCATATCGTAGAACAATTTAGTTCGGAATTCCTACAACTTTATCCAAGTGCTAATATTCTCGTTACTACGAAGAAAGATTTTGAAACGGCTAATCGTAAAAAATTCTGTTCTCGAATAGCAACTGGAGATTATGACGCAGTAATTATATCTCATAGCCAATTTGAGAAGATACCAATGTCTGCCGAAAGACAAAGAACTATCTTACAAAATCAAATAGATGATATAAGTATGGGAGTACAAGATTTAAAAGACCATAATGGCGAAAACTTTACTATAAAGCAATTAGTAAGACTACAAAAAAGTCTTGAGGCAAAATTAGCAAAGTTAAATGATACGAGCCGAAAAGATGATGTTGTAACCTTTGAAGAATTAGGTATTGATAGAATATTCGTAGATGAAGCCCATTACTTTAAAAATCTATTTCTTTATACAAAAATGAGAAATGTTGGTGGTATAGCACAAACTGAAGCACAAAAGTCTAGTGACTTATTTATGAAATGTAGGTATCTTGATGAATTAACTGGTGGTAGAGGAGTTGTATTTGCAACTGGTACTCCAGTAAGTAATTCTATGGTAGAACTTTATACTATGCAAAGATACTTACAATATGCAGAGTTAGAAAAAAGGAATCTACAACACTTTGACGCTTGGGCTTCTACTTTTGGTGAAACAGTAACGGCTATTGAACTTGCTCCAGAGGGAACAGGTTACAGAGCAAAGACTAGATTTGCCAAGTTTTATAACTTACCAGAACTGATGGCTATGTTTAAGGAAGTAGCCGATATTCAAACGGCAGATATGCTTAATTTACCACTTCCAGAAGCCCATTATGAAACGATAGTAGCAAAGCCTACTGAAATACAAAAAGAAATGGTAAAAGAACTTTCTAATAGGGCAGATATGGTTAGAAATAAAAAGGTTGACCCATCAACTGATAATATGTTAAAAATTACAAATGATGGTAGAAAACTTGCACTTGACCAAAGACTTATAAATGATATGTTGCCAGATGATCCGAATAGTAAAGTGTCTTTATGTGCGAATAATATTTATAGAATATGGCAAGAGCATAAAGAAAAACACTTAACACAATTAGTATTCTGTGATTTATCTACTCCAAGTGAAGATAAATTTAATGTTTATGATGAGTTAAAAAGAAAGTTACAAGAGTTAGGTGTTCCAGAAGATGAAGTCGAGTTTATTCATAATGCTAATACAGATATACAAAAGAAAACTTTGTTTTCACAAGTAAGAAATGGTATAAAAAGAATATTGTTCGGTAGCACTTCCAAAATGGGTGCAGGAACAAACTGCCAAGACAAACTAATTGCAATTCATAACCTAGACTGTCCGTGGCGACCTGCTGACCTTATACAAAGAATAGGAAGAATATTAAGGCAAGGAAATAAAAATAAAGAAGTTTATATCTATAACTATGTTACAGAGGGAACTTTTGACGCATACCTTTATCAATTAGTAGAGAATAAACAACGATTCATTTCACAGATAATGACTTCTAAAACTCCAGTAAGATTTGCTGAAGATATAGATGAAGCAGCACTTAATTATGCACAGATTAAAGCACTTGCTGCCGGTAATCCTTTGATAATGGAAAAGACTGATTTAGACACGCAAGTTGCTAAATTAAAACTCCTAAAACAAAATCATTTGAGTCAAATATATGCTATGGAAGATAAAGTAGCAAAGTATTATCCTAGTGAGATAAAAAGACTAGAATCACGAATAGATGGCTTTAAAAAAGATATAGAACTAGCCGAAAAAAATACTACAAATAGTGATGATAAATTCCAAAGTATGATTATAAAAGGTGTTACTTATACCGATAAAAAACAAGCAGGAGATAAGATACTTGAGTTATGTAAGAATATTGATAAAACTGAAAAACAAGAGATAGGAAGTTATAGAGGTTTTAAGATGGAACTTGATTATGAGTATGGTAGTTTTCATATATATTTGAAAAATGAGTTATCACATTCAGTAATGCTTGGTAATGATAATTTAGGTAATATTACTCGTATCAATAATGAAATAGATGGTTTCTCTTTTGATTTAAAGCAAGAACAAACAGAGTTAGAAAATACCAAAATTCAATTTGAAAATGCCAAAGAAGAATGTAAAAGACCATTTAAACAAGAACAAGAATTAAAAGAAAAATCTAAACGATTAGATGAAGTAAATGTCTTACTTAATATGAATGAAAAGGACAAAGAAGTTATAGATTTTGATGATAGTGTTGAAGTAGAAAGTCAAAGGTGTAATAAGGAATACGCAAGGTAATTTACACATTAGCATTTAAAATATCCACGATATAAAATAGTCGCAGGAGGTGTGAAAAGGTGGATAATTTTGATGAAACATTTATCAAAGACTATTGTGATGATAATTTTGCAGAATATCTTTCTGATATGCTAGTTCGCTTAAAAAAGAGTAACCCTGAATATGAATCACTCTTAAAAAAGCAAAGTAATCTAATGAATAAAAATGATAGATTAGCAGATGTGCTTGAAAATCATTGTTTGTTTTCTTTATCAAAGTATGAAGTAAAGATACTGAAAAATTATTTATCCTTAAAAGAAGATAGCAGAGAAATTGAAGAAAAAGAAATATTCATACAAGGTATGAGAGAATGTTATTTCTTATTAAGAAAGTTAGATTTACTAAAGTAATTATTGAAAAATTACAAGTCGTTAGGAGGGCAAGAAGTGGATTTCAATAAAATGTTTGACCAAGAGTGTGAAGAAAATTATTGGGATATTGTAAATTTTGTATCATCTTATCTTATGGGAACGAATAAAGAATATAAAGATTCTGCTTATAAGTGTTCTGATATTATAGACAAATATCCTAATTTAAAGAAAGTATTAGAAGATGATACTCCAGTAGCATTAACTAAAAAAGAAGTATCTGGTTTGATAGAATATATAACAAGTTCTTCTGATAGAAACACACTAGAGAAGAAGCAACTTGTATGTGCAGGTTGCAGAAGTGCATACTTCCTTTTAAAGAAAATGGGACTTTTAAAAGAACAAAATGATGGCGATTAAGTTTTATCTTGATCGCTTTTATCATTGTGTCAAATGTACGAATTTTAAAATTACACATTGGATTTTTATTTTCATATTTTTTATAATGTGTGCCATAAAGGACACATTGTGAATGAATAGAGATGATAAAACACTTCGTGATATTGTTATTCTAAATATTAAATATTATAGAGAACAGGCGAAGATGAGCCAAGAAGATTTATCTTTAAAACTTGGTAGAAAAAAAGATTTTATCGAAAAACTAGAAGATAAGGGAATGTATAGAAGATTATTAACTATTGTCTTATTAGATGATATAGCGAGAATCTTAAATGTTCCTGTGGCTAGATTTTTAGATAATACTTTATAATTATGAGCAATTTTAGTAATTAAAACTTGAGTTGCTCTTTTTTCATTTTAAAAGAAAGGAGCGATTTTAAATGAAAACTTATAAAATTGAAGTAGAAGAAATAATGCAAAATGTTTATGATATTGAAGCAAATTCTTTGGAAGAAGCCATAAATATTGCAGAAGAAAAATATCGTAACCAAAAAATAGTTTTAGACTATAACGCATTAAAAGAAACTAATTTTAGAGAATTTAAAGATGAAATAGAAAAGGATAAGCCTAAAAATAAAGAAAGGGAAAGGTAATATATTATGGGTAGTGATATGAAGATTAGAGAAGAACTATATATAAAAATGTCTAATGATTATAATAGTTATATTGAAAACCTAAAAAAAAGTTCGATAGATAATATATTGAATAGTGCTTATGAAAAAACAATGAAAGAGAATATTTTAAATGAATTTACTCCAGAATTTAAGCATTATGATATTGAAAAAATAAAGGCACTAAATACTTATGAAAATCCTTTGGATAAATTATATAAAGAGTGGTTTAAAAGCGATATTGGTATTCATACACTATTTGAAGATAGCATTTATGATACTTTATCAGATATAGTCAAAGAACAAAAAGAAAAGAAAAAATCACGAGAAAGGTAGGCAATATTATGGCATATTATCCTCCAGAAGTGATACAAAGAGCAAAGAAAATGGACTTATTAACTTATTTAAAAAATTATGAGCCAGATGAGTTAGTTCATTTTAGTAGAGATACTTATGTGACTAGAACAC